>NZ_JABWRV010000018.1:0-126556 GCF_014269105.1 Pseudomonas sp. SWRI77
CTGTGAGATCGAGCGCCGCCCGCGCGGCGCTCGATCTCACAGGCGCAACTGATCTCCAGCCATGCCCCAACCCTTTCACTTACCGCGAATCAACCTGCGCAAGGCAAACCGGTTCGGATGGCACGCTTCAGCCACAGCACGAGGCACCGGCAACGGCTCGCTACACACCCATGCAGCAATCAATTCGCCCGACAGCGGCGCGGTGATCAACCCCCGTGACCCGTGCCCACTGTTCACATACAGCCCGTCGAGCCAGGGGCAGTCCACTTCCGGCACCTGCCGCGCATCCCTGGCCAGCACGGCAAAGGTTTCGGCGAACACCTGCGGGTCGGCCATCGGCCCGACGATCGGCAGGTAATCGGGGCTGGTGCACCTGAACGCTGCACGGCCCTGCAACTGCTCGGCGTCGAGCGAGGCAATATCCAGTCGCTGTGCCAGGTCGGCGGAGATCTCATCCAGCAATGCCAGGTTGCCTTTATGTTCGGCAACGGTCGGCGCCAAGTCTTCACTGTGGAAGTCGAAGCTGGCGCCCAGCGTATGTTCGCCCTCCCACGGGGGCGCTACATAGCCGTCTGCGCACACCACCGTGCGCAGGGCACGGCTGCTGTCGGTCGCCGGCAGGCGGGTGATCTGCCCGCGGATGCGCTTGAGCGGCAACTGTGCGCAGGGCTCGAAACGCCGTACATCGGCGGCACCTGCCAGCACCACCAGGGGGGCGCTGGCCAGCAGGCGCTCGCCATCCCAGGCCTGCCACAGGTCATCGACCTTGCGCAGCGCGACCGCCTCATGGTGCACCAGCAGCCGAACCCCGGGGTGCTGCAACTGCGCCAGGCACAGGGCCGGCGGGTGTACCCAGCCGCCTTGCGGGTAGAACAGGCCGCCTGCCGGCAGGGCCACCCCGGCAAGCGCCTCGGCTTCTTCACGGCCCAGCGCGCGCAACAGGTCAGGGTCGAAGGCTGCGGCCAGCTTGCCCTGGCGTTCGGCTTCCTTGTTGTCGAACGCCAGCTGCAGCACCCCACAGGCATCCCAATCGCGGCCACGCTGCAGGCTTTCGAGCTGGCGCCTGGTATAGCCGAAACCGGCCAGGATCATCTGCGAAAGGGCGGTGCCATGGGCGGACAGCTTGAGGTACAGCACCCCTTGCGGGTTGCCGGACGCTTCCCGGGCGGGGGCGTCGTGACGTTCCAGTACCGTAACCTGCCAGCCACGCCTGGCCAGGCTGGCGGCAGTGGCACTGCCCGCCAGCCCGGCCCCGATCACCAAGGCTTCGCGCGGCCCTTCGACACTGTGCGGGCGGCCATACCAGGGCACGTACTGACGGGTGGCTGTCGGCCCAGTGTAGGCGCCGCTCATCACCTCCCACTTCTTGCCGATCCCCGGCACTTTCTTCATGGCGAAGCCGGCTTCGACCAAGCTGCGCCGCACCCAGCCAGTGGTGGTGAAGGTGCCCAGTACGGTGCCCGCGTGTGACAGCCGCGCCAGTTGCGCGAACAGTTCAGGGGTCCACATGTCGGGGTTCTTGGCCGGGGCGAAGCCATCGAGGAACCACACATCGATGTGTGCATCGAGCTGCGGCAGTTGTTCGAGCACATCACCGATCAACAGCGTCAGGGTGACCCGACCGTTGTCGAAGGTGAACTGCTGGAACCCCGGGTGCACCGCCACGTACTGCTCAAGCAATGGCTCGGTAAAAGCAGCCAGCTCTGGCCATAGGCGTACTGCCCTGGCCATGTCGGCGTGGCCGAGC
Source organism: Pseudomonas sp. SWRI77 (assembly GCF_014269105.1). Taxonomy (NCBI): domain Bacteria; kingdom Pseudomonadati; phylum Pseudomonadota; class Gammaproteobacteria; order Pseudomonadales; family Pseudomonadaceae; genus Pseudomonas; species Pseudomonas sp. SWRI77. The sequence continues at coordinate 1,748 of NZ_JABWRV010000018.1, forward strand.
GGGTACTTTTCGACACTGACGAAATGCAGGCGGGCGTCGGCATGGGCGTGTTCGTCAAACAACTGCCAGGCGCAGAAAAAATTCATGCCGGTGCCAAACCCGGTTTCGCCGATCACCAGGCAGGCGTGCGGCGCCAGGTCGGCGAAGCGTTCGCCCAGGCGCGTCTGGCCGAGGAAGACATGTTTGGTTTCTTCGATGCCTTCGTTGACCGCGAAGTACACATCGTCGTACTGCCGCGAATGGGGGCGGCCCTGGTCGTCCCAGTCGATCTGGGCATGCTGGAGGAGGGTGGACATGGTGGGCTCGGTTGCAGCGGATGCCGGGATTTTATGCCATCTACGCTCTTTGCGCAGGTTGCAGCGGCACAGCCACAGCACAAATCCGCTAGTCTTGTTTATCCATTGAAGGAGCCACTGCATGTTCGAATCCGCCGAAATCGGTCACAGCATCGACAAGGAAACCTACGACGCCGAAGTGCCTGCCCTGCGCGAAGCGCTGCTCGAAGCCCAGTACGAGCTCAAGCAGCAGGCGCGGTTCCCGGTGATTGTGCTGATCAACGGCATCGAAGGGGCTGGCAAGGGCGAGACGGTCAAGCTGCTCAACGAGTGGATGGACCCGCGCATGATCGATGTGCTCACCTTCGACCAGCAGACCGACGAGGAACTGGCCCGGCCACCGGCCTGGCGCTACTGGCGGGCGCTGCCACCGAAAGGGCGGATGGGGGTGTTCTTTGGCAACTGGTACAGCCAGATGCTTCAGGGGCGTGTGCACGGGGTATTCAAGGACGCGGTACTCGACCAGGCCATCACCGGCGCCGAACGGCTGGAACAGATGCTGTGCGACGAAGGCGCGCTGATCATCAAGTTCTGGTTCCACCTCTCCAAGAAACAGATGAAAGCCCGCCTCAAGGCGCTCAAGGACGATCCGCTGCACAGCTGGCGGATCAGCCCGCTGGACTGGCAGCAATCCGAGACCTACGACCGCTTCGTGCGGTTTGGCGAGCGCGTACTGCGCCGTACCAGCCGTGACTACGCGCCCTGGCACGTGGTCGAGGGGGTCGACCCTTACTATCGCAGCCTGGCGGTGGGGCGCATTCTACTGGAGAGCCTGCAAGCCGCACTGGCCAACAACCCCAAGGGCAAGCACCACGGCAACGTCGCGCCGTTGGGCCGCAGCATCGACCAGCGCAGCCTGATCGGCGCCCTGGACATGACCCTGCGCCTGGACAAGCAGGATTACCAGGAGCAACTGGTGACCGAGCAGGCGCGCCTGGCCGGCCTGCTGCGCCACAAACACATGCGCCGGCATGCCTTGGTGGCGGTGTTCGAAGGTAACGATGCGGCCGGCAAGGGCGGCGCGATCCGCCGGGTGGCAGCCGCGCTGGACCCACGCCAGTACCGTATCGTGCCGATTGCCGCGCCCAGCGAAGACGAGCGGGCGCAGCCGTACCTGTGGCGGTTCTGGCGGCAGATTCCGGCGCGGGGCAAGTTCACCATCTTCGACCGGTCCTGGTATGGCCGGGTGCTGGTGGAGCGGGTCGAGGGTTTCTGCACCCCGGCCGACTGGATGCGCGCCTACAGCGAGATCAATGATTTCGAAGAGCAGTTGGTGAATGCGGGCGTGGTGGTGGTCAAGTTCTGGCTGGCGATCGACCAGCAGACCCAGCTGGAGCGCTTCGAGGAACGCGAGCAGATCCCGTTCAAGCGCTACAAGATCACCGAGGACGACTGGCGCAACCGCGAAAAGTGGGACCTGTATACCGAGGCGGTGGGCGACATGGTAGACCGCACCAGCAGCGAGATCGCACCGTGGACGCTAGTCGAAGCCAACGACAAACGCTGGGCACGGGTGAAGGTATTGCGCACTATCAACGAGGCGCTGGAAGCGGCATTTGCCAAAGACAAAAAATAGCCCCAGTGGGGGTTCAGCCATGCCGCGGCGGAATGACCTGATGAATTCTTTTCACGGCTGTTTGCCCCGCTGCCACCCGTCAAGCCCGTAGAATCCAACCACCCCCACCACGGGCTTGAACGAGGGTTTTATGCACACCACTTCCGGACGCAGGGTCTATGGCCTGTTCCTGGCACTTCTGACCGCGCTGCTGTGGGGCATCCTGCCGATCAAGCTCAAGCAGGTGCTGCTGGTGATGGACCCGGTCACCGTCACCTGGTACCGCCTGCTGGTTTCCGGTGGGCTGTTGTTCGCCTGGCTGGGGGCCAATCGCCGGCTGCCAGCGTTCGGCAAGCTCGGGCGCAAGGGCAAAGGGCTGGTGGCTGTGGCCGTGCTCGGCCTGATGGGCAACTACGTGCTGTACCTGATCGGCCTCAAGCTGCTCAGCCCTGGCACCGCACAACTGGTTGTACAGGTCGGCCCGGTACTGTTGCTGGTGGCCAGCGTGTTCGTGTTCAAAGAGCGGTTCAGCCTGGGGCAGGGGGTGGGCCTGCTGATTCTGATCGGGGGGTTCGGCCTGTTCTTCAACCAGCGCCTGGAAGAACTGCTGACCTCGCTCGGCGCATACACCACAGGCGTGTTGACCATTTTGCTGGCGACCAGCATCTGGGTGTTTTACGCCCTGAGCCAGAAGCAGCTGCTGACGGTATGGCACTCACAGCAGGTGATGATGGTGATCTACCTGTTTTGCGCCGCGCTGCTCACGCCTTGGGTGCATCCGCTGGAAGCGTTGCAACTGTCGCCGCTGCAGGGCTGGCTGTTGCTGGCCTGCTGCCTGAATACCCTGGTGGCGTATGGTGCCTTCGCCGAAGCCCTGGCGCATTGGGAGGCTTCGCGGGTGAGTGCGACGTTGGCGTTGACGCCGCTGGTGACTTTTGTGGCAGTGGCTATTGCGGCCTGGATGTGGCCGGCGTATGTGCATGCCGAGGACATCAATGCCCTGGGGTATCTGGGCGCGGTGACGGTGGTGCTGGGGTCGGCGATGGTGGCGCTGGGGCCTTCGTTGGTCGCTGGCTGGCGGGCGAGAAAGGCCCGCCTGGCGCAGGTGCATCTATAACCTGCGCCGCTAAGGGCCAGTAGCGGCAGCCGCTGAATCAGCCCTTGCCGCCCGGTGCCAGCATGTTCTCCGGCCGCACCCACTGATCGAACTGCTCATTGGTCAGGTACTTCAACTCCAGTGCCGCCTCGCGCAAGGTCTTGCCCTCGCCATACGCCTTCTTGGCAATCTCCGCTGCCTTGTCATAGCCGATGTGCGGGTTCAGCGCGGTCACCAGCATCAAACCGCGCTCTAGGTGCGCCGCCATCTGCTCGGCGTCGGGCTCGATGCCGGCCACGCAGTGTCGCTGGAAGTTGCGGCAGCCGTCGGCCAGCAGTTCCACCGACTGCAGCAGGTTGTGGATGATCACCGGTTTGAACACGTTCAACTGCAAGTGGCCCTGACTGGCGGCAAAACCGATCGCCGCGTCGTTGCCCAGCACCTGGCAGGCCAGCATCGACAGCGCCTCGCACTGGGTCGGATTGACCTTGCCAGGCATGATCGAGCTGCCCGGCTCGTTGGCTGGCAGGCGCACTTCGGCAAGCCCTGCACGCGGGCCGGAGCCGAGCAGGCGCAGGTCGTTGGCGATTTTCATCAATGCCACGGCCAGGGTCTTCAAGGCCCCGGCCAGGCTGGTCAGCGGTTCATGGCCGGCCAGCGCCGCAAACTTGTTGGGCGCGGTGACGAACGGCAAGCCGGACAGCGCGGCCAGCTCTGCGGCGATGGCTTCGGCGAAGCCGTGTGGCGCGTTCAGGCCTGTTCCCACGGCCGTGCCGCCCTGGGCCAGCTCACAGACCGGGGGCAGGGTGGCGCGGATGGCGCGCTGGGCATAGTCGAGCTGGGCGACGAAGGCGGAAACCTCCTGGCCGAAGGTGATCGGCGTGGCGTCCATCATGTGCGTGCGGCCGGTCTTGACCAGCTTCTGGTGGCGCGCCGACAGCTCGGCCAGCCCTGCCGACAGCTCGGCGATCGCCGGCAGCAACTGCTCATGCACCGCCTGGGCTGCGGCAATGTGCATGGCCGTGGGGAAGCAGTCGTTGGAACTCTGCGAGCGGTTGACGTGGTCGTTGGGGTGCACCGGCGTCTTGCCGCCGCGGCCCTTGCCGGCCAGTTCGTTAGCACGGCCGGCGATGACTTCGTTGACGTTCATGTTGCTCTGGGTGCCGCTGCCGGTCTGCCAGACCACCAGCGGGAACTGATCGTCATGCTGACCGTCGAGCACTTCGTCGGCGGCTTGCTCGATCAGCCGGGCGATTTCGGCCGGCAGGTCACCGTTGCGATCGTTGACCCGTGCCGCAGCCTTCTTGATCAGCGCCAGGGCGTGCAGCACCGCGAGGGGCATGCGTTCCTTGCCAATGGCGAAGTTGATCAGCGAACGCTGGGTCTGCGCACCCCAGTAGGCGTCCTCAGGAACTTCGACCGGGCCCAGGCTGTCTGTCTCGATACGGCTCATTCTGCGCTCACTCCTTTGTGGTTCGAAATCGCAGTTTAGGCCCTGATTCGACAGAGCGGTTCCATCGCTCGTCGTCCCCACTTGAGCACATCGCCACCACAGCGCAGAATGCTCATCTCTGAGGTACCCGCCTCCCTCTTTTGAAGGAAATGCAATGACCCGTCTCCGTGTCCTCTGTGCCGCCGTCGCCCTGGCCTGTGCCAGCGGCCAGGTACTCGCTGCCACCGCCAGTCACAACGCTGCCGCCGAGAAATTCCTGACCCTGGCCAACGCCGACAAGCTGGGCACTCCGGTCTATATGCAGGTCCAACAGATGTTCGCCCAGCGCTTTGCCCAGACCAAAGCGCCTTCGTCGAAGCAGCCGGTACTGGAAAGCTACCAGGCCAAGGCCAATGCCGCCCTGGACAACGCCATCGGCTGGAACAAGCTGAAGCCGAAAATGGTCGACTTGTACACCGCGACCTTCACCGAGACCGAGCTCAAGGACCTGGTCAAGTTCTACGAGTCGCCGCTGGGCAAGAAAGTGTTGCGCGAAATGCCAAAGGTTACCCAGCAGTCGGCGCAGCTCACCCAGCAGAGCCTGGAACCAGCAGTGCCGGTGGTCAACAAGCTGCTCGAAGACATGACCAAAGAGCTTGACCCGAACGCTGGCAAGGCTGCCGTCCCCGCCAAGAAGTGAGTAACGCGTGATGAGCATGCAGCACCGCATCGAGCAACAACTGGCAACGCTGGCGCCGCAACACCTGGAAGTGCTCAATGAAAGTCACATGCACAGTCGTGGTCAGGAGACCCACTACAAGGCAGTGATCGTCAGCGAGCAGTTTGCCGGGCTGAATAGCGTCAAGCGCCACCAAAAGGTCTACGCCACCATGGGTGAGCTGATGGGCGAGATTCATGCCCTGGCCATCCACACGTACACTGCCGAGGAGTGGGCCAAGGTGGGTGTTGCACCGGCCTCGCCGGTGTGTGCAGGCGGTGGGCACTGAATCCTTTTTGTTGATCTGGTAGAATCTGCACCATCCGGGGGCCGCTTTGCGGCCCCCTGCTTTTTGTCCAACCCGGTCCGCCCCTTACGAGGGCAACCACCAGGAGATTCAGTTTCATGTCACAACCGATCGTCGTCGCGGCGCTGTACAAGTTCGTCACCCTGCAAGACTACGTCGAACTGCGCGAGCCACTGCTCAAGGCCATGCTCGACAATGACGTCAAAGGCACCCTGCTGCTGGCCAACGAAGGCATCAACGGCACCGTGTCGGCCACCCGCGAAGGCATCGACGGCCTGCTCGCCTGGCTGCGCAATGACCCGCGTCTGGTGGATGTCGACCACAAGGAATCGTACTGCGACGAGCAGCCGTTCTACCGCACCAAGGTCAAGCTCAAGAAAGAGATCGTCACCCTCGGCGTACCGGGCGTTGACCCCAACCAGCAGGTGGGGACCTACGTCGAGCCCAAGGACTGGAACGCCCTGATCAGCGACCCTGAAGTGCTGCTGATCGATACCCGCAACGACTACGAAGTGGCCATTGGCACGTTCAAGGGCGCCGTCGACCCCAAGACCGAAACCTTCCGCGAGTTCCCCGACTACATCAAGGCCAACTTCGACCCGAGCAAGCACAAGAAGGTGGCGATGTTCTGCACCGGTGGCATCCGTTGCGAAAAAGCCTCCAGCTACATGCTCGGTGAAGGCTTCGAGGCGGTCTATCATCTTAAAGGTGGCGTCCTGAAGTACTTCGAAGAAGTGCCTCAGGAAGAAAGCCTGTGGGACGGCGATTGCTTCGTCTTCGACAACCGCGTCACGGTGCGTCATGACCTGAGCGAGGGCGAATATGACCAGTGCCATGCCTGCCGCCATCCGATCAATGCAGAGGAACGCGCGTCCGAGCACTACTCGCCAGGTGTGAGCTGCCCGCACTGCTGGGACAGCCTGAGCGAGAAGACTCGCCGCAGCGCCATCGACCGGCAGAAGCAGATCGAGCTGGCCAAGGCGCGCAACCTGCCGCACCCGATCGGTTACAACTACAAAGCCGAGGCCTGATGCATGTCTGCACGCCTGCTTTATGTGATGGACCCGATGTGCTCCTGGTGCTGGGGCTTCGCGCCGGTGGCTGCGGCCCTGATCGCCCAGGCACGTGATGCCGGCGTGCCGACCCGCGTGGTGCCAGGCGGCCTGCGCACGGGCGGCAGCGCCCTGGATGCCTCGACCCGCAAGTACATCCTCGAACATTGGCAGGCGGTGGCCGAAGCCACCGGTCAGCCGTTTCGTTTCGAGGGCGCCATGCCCGATGGGTTCGTCTACGACACCGAGCCTGCCTGCCGCGCCCTGGTCACTGCCCGCGAGCTGGACGCCGAGCGCGTCTGGCCACTGCTGGCGCTGATCCAGGGCTCGTTCTACGCGGCCGGCGTCGACGTCACCACCGCGCCGCAACTGGTCGAACTGGCCGAACAGGCAGGCTTTGACCGTGCGGCGTTCGCCGAGGCCTTCGCCCGCGCCGACACCCGTGTGGCCACCGCCGCTGATTTCACCTGGGCGCAGGACCTGGGTATCGCCGGTTTCCCCACCCTGCTGGCCGAGCGCAACGGCCAGCTGGCGTTGCTGACCAACGGCTACCAGCCGCTGGAGCGCCTGCAACCCTTGCTCGGCCGCTGGCTGCAGCAGGCTGCCTGTGCTTGATGTGCCTGGGTCACCCGACCCTGTGCCTGGGAAGCCTCACAGTGCGGCCGATCGCCTGAGCTGGGCGGAAATCCGCCGCCTGGCCCTGCATCACAAGAAAAACCTCTGGTCCGCCAACCTGATTGCCGTACTGGCGGCCTGTTGCAGCGTGCCGATCCCTTTGCTGCTACCGCTGCTGGTGGACGAAGTGCTGCTTGGCAACGGCGATGCTGCGCTGAAGTGGATGAACCAGGTGCTGCCGGCCAACTGGCAGGTGGCCGCTGGCTATATCGGCCTGATGCTGGCGCTGACGCTTTGCCTGCGCCTGGCGGCCCTGGCCTTCAACGTGGTGCAGGCCAAGCTGTTCGCCGGGTTGGCCAAGGACATCGTCTACCGCCTGCGCATCCGCCTGATCGAGCGGCTCAAGCGGATTTCCCTCAAGGAATACGAAAGCCTGGGCAGTGGCACTGTGACCACTCACTTGGTCACCGACCTGGACACCCTCGACAAGTTCGTCGGCGAGACCCTCAGCCGCTTCCTGGTGGCCATGCTGACCCTGACCGGTACGGCGGCGATACTGATCTGGATGCACTGGCAGCTGGCGCTGCTGATCCTGTTGTTCAACCCCCTGGTGATCTACTTCACCGTGCAGCTGGGCAAACGGGTCAAGCACCTGAAGAAGCTTGAAAACGACAGCACCGCGCGCTTTACCCAGGCGCTGTCGGAAACCCTCGACGCCATCCAGGAGATCCGTGCCGGCAACCGCCAGGGCTACTTCCTCGGTCGGCTTGGCCTGCGTGCGCGGGAAGTGCGCGACTACGCCGTGGACTCGCAATGGAAAAGCGACGCCAGTGGCCGCGCCAGTGGTTTGTTGTTCCAGTTCGGCATCGACATCTTCCGCGCTGCGGCGATGCTAACGGTGCTGTTTTCCGACCTGTCGATCGGCCAGATGCTGGCCGTGTTCAGCTACCTGTGGTTCATGATCGGCCCGGTGGAGCAACTGCTCAACCTGCAATACGCCTACTATGCCGCTGGCGGTGCCCTGAGCCGGCTCAACGAGTTGCTGGCGCGTGCCGACGAGCCGCAGTACCCGGCCGCCACTGACCCGTTTGCGGGTCGCGAGACGGTGGGCATCGAGGTTCGCGACCTGCGCTTTGCCTATGCCGAGGAGCCAGTGCTCGACCACCTCGACCTGTCCATCGCCCCGGGCGAGAAGGTGGCCATCGTGGGGGCCAGTGGCGGCGGCAAGAGCACCTTGGTGCAACTGCTGCTTGGCCTGTACAGCGCCCAGGCGGGGACCATCCGCTTTGGCGGTGCCAGCCTGCAGGAGATCGGCCTGGAGACCCTGCGCGAAAACGTCGCGGTGGTGCTGCAGCACCCTTCGCTGTTCAACGACAGCGTACGCGCCAACCTGACCATGGGTCGCGACTGCAGCGACGACGCCTGCTGGCAGGCGCTGCGCATTGCCCAGCTCGACGCCACCATCGCGGCTTTGCCGCAAGGCCTGGATAGCGTGGTCGGGCGCTCTGGCGTGCGCCTGTCCGGGGGGCAGCGGCAACGGCTGGCCATTGCCCGGATGGTGCTGGCCGAACCCAAGGTGGTGATCCTCGACGAAGCCACCTCGGCGCTGGATGCCGCCACCGAGTACAACCTGCACCAGGCCCTGGCACGTTTCCTCGATGGCCGTACCACACTGATCATCGCCCACCGCCTGTCGGCAGTGAAGCAGGCTGATCGGGTGCTGGTGTTCGATGGCGGGCATGTGGCTGAAGATGGCGACCATCAGCAACTGATTGCCGACGGTGGGTTGTACGCCAAGCTATACGGGCACCTTCAGCAAACCTGAGCCCCCCCAACAGGCTGAATAGGCTGCCAGGCTGGCATAAAAATCCCCTCCACGCAGATGGCAAATGGCCTACGCTGTGCTTGTCTGGGTTGATTCGAGCCTTATCTGCTCTGTGACAGGGACTCCATGAAGGGACATCGCACTCTAGAAGCGCCGAAGTTGCTCGGTATCATCTGGCCCTTCATCGCCGTCGTGGTTTTCCAGGCGGCGCTGGGCAGTATCAGCCTTTACACGCTCTCGGCGGTGCGCGCCTATGTAGCGGGCGAGAGCTTGTGGTCCAAGGCTCAGAAAGACGCCATCTATTACCTCAACCTGTATGCGGACAACCGGGATGAGGGCACGTACCAGCGCTATCGCCAGGCCATCACGGTGCCCCAAGGCGACCACCAACTGCGTAAGGTACTCGATCAGCCCAACCCAGACCTGAACGCTGCGCGCCAAGCTGTGCTGCAGGGTGGCAACCACGCCAACGATGTCGAGCGCATCATCTGGTTCTATCGCAACTTCCGCAACATCAGCTACATGCAGACGGCCATCGACTACTGGGACATCGGCGACCGCTACCTGGGCCAGCTGGACGTGCTTGCCAGCGAAATGCGCAAAGGGTTTGCCGACGGCCCGGTCGATGCCCGCACCATCAGCGACTGGAAGGCCCGTATCGTCGCCATCAACGAAGGGGTCACCCCGGCCGCCAGGGCCTTCAGCGACGCGCTGGGGGAGGGGTCGCGCATGCTGCTGCATGTGTTGCTGATCACCAACTTGCTCACCGCGCTGGTCCTCATCACCATCGCCTGGCGCCGTTCCAGCAAGTTGCTGGCCCAGCGCCAGGCATTCGCCAGTGCCTTGCAAGCAGAAAAGGAGCGGGCGCAGATTACCCTGCAGGCCATTGGCGATGCAGTCATTACCACCGACGTCGAAGGCAGCATCGGCTACATGAACCCCGCCGCCGAACAGCTTACCCACTGGCAGGCCGGGCAGGCTCAGGGCTTGCCGCTTTCGGCGTTGTTCAGCCTGGTGGACGAACAGGCCGAGGAAGATGGCCGCAGCCTGGTCGAGCAGGTACTCAGCGGCAGCCTCAGGGGTGGCGCCGAGCATGCCAGGCTGATCCAGCGCCTGGATGGCAGCACCGTGTCGATCAACCTGGTGGGTTCGCCCATTGTCAGCGACGGGCAGGTCAGTGGCATCGTGCTGGTACTGCACGACATGACCCAGGAGCGCCAGTACATCGCCAACCTGTCCTGGCAGGCGACCCATGACGCCTTGACCGGCCTGGCCAACCGCCGCGAGTTCGAATACCGCCTGGAGCTGGCGCTCAACGGCCTGGCGCGCCAGGCGGGGCGGCATTCGCTGATGTTCCTCGACCTGGACCAGTTCAAGCTGGTCAACGATACCTGTGGCCATGCTGCGGGTGACGAGCTGTTGCGGCATATCTGCGCCGTGTTGCAGTCCGGCCTGCGTGAAGGCGACACCCTGGCCCGGCTGGGCGGTGACGAGTTCGGCGTGCTGCTGGAAAACTGCCCGCCAGACCAGGCCGAGCGCATTGCCGAGCAGTTGCGCCAGATGGTCCAGAGCCTGCATTTTGTGTGGAAGGGGCGGCCGTTCGTCACCACGGTGAGCATTGGCCTGGTGAACATGGCGCAGGCACCCGGCACCCTGGAAACCTTGCTGCGCGCCGCCGACATGGCCTGCTACATGGCTAAGGAAAAGGGTCGCAACCGGGTCCAGGTGTACCACGCCGACGACAGCGAGCTGTCCATGCGCTTTGGCGAGATGGCCTGGATACAGCGCTTGCACGTGGCCCTTGAAGAAAACCGCTTCTGCCTGTATGCCCAGGAAATCGCCGCGTTGAAGGCCATCGATGGCCCTGGGCATATCGAGATCCTGCTGCGCCTGCATGATGAGAGTGGCCGTACCATCCTGCCCAGCAGCTTCATCCCGGCGGCCGAACGTTACGGCCTGATGACCGCTCTTGACCGCTGGGTGGTGCGTAATGTGTTTCAGGTCATCCGCCAGTGCCTGGATGAAGGCCGCGAAGGGCCATTGTCCATCTGCGCGATCAACTTGTCGGGGTCGAGCATTGGTGACGACAAGTTTCTCGAGTACCTGCAGCGGTTGTTCGTCGAGTACGCCATTCCGCCGCGCATGATCTGCTTCGAGATCACCGAAACCAGTGCGATTGCCAACCTTGGCAGTGCCATTCGCTTCATCAACGAACTGAAAGGGCTAGGCTGCAGGTTCTCGCTCGACGACTTCTGTGCCGGGATGTCGTCGTTCGCCTATTTGAAGCATTTGCCCGTGGATTTTCTGAAGATAGACGGCAGTTTCGTCAAAGACATGCTCGACGACCCGGTCAATCGAGCCATGGTGGAGGTCATCAACCACATCGGTCATGTGATGGGCAAGCGGACCATTGCCGAGTTCGTCGAAACCCCCTTGATCGAGCAGGCCCTGCAGGAAATCGGCGTGGATTACGCCCAGGGCTACCTGATCGAACGCCCCCAGGTGTTCACCTGTGACAGTCTGCAACGCCAACGGATCGCCGCCAGGACTCTGTTGCAGCGGGCACCTGGCACATTTCGCTAGCTAGACAGCGGCTTTCGCTGACACAAGACGTCCGAAAAATCACATGGATCAAGGAGCTGAAAGTGATTGATGCATTCGTTCGTATCGGGCCACTGATGGACCCCGCCAGTTACCCCCAATGGGCTCAGCAACTCATAGAAGAGTGCCGCGAAAGCAAGCGCCGGGTGGTCGAGCATGAACTGTACGAGCGCCTGCGCGATGGTCGGCTGAAGCCATCGACCATCCGTCAGTACCTGATCGGCGGCTGGCCGGTGGTCGAGCAGTTTTCGCTGTACATGGCCCATAACCTGACCAAGACCCGCTATGGCCGCCACCCTGGCGAAGACATGGCGCGGCGCTGGTTGATGCGCAACATCCGGGTCGAACTCAACCATGCCGACTATTGGGTGCACTGGTGCCATGCCCATGGCATTCACCTGCATGAGCTGCAGGCCCAGGAAGTACCGCCTGAATTGAACGGGCTAAACGACTGGTGCTGGCGGGTGTGTGCCACCGAAAACCTGGCGATTTCCATGGCGGCGACCAACTATGCCATCGAAGGCGCGACCGGGGAGTGGTCAGCGGTGGTGTGCGCCAATGACACCTATGCCATGGGCTTCCCCGAGGACCAGCGCAAGCGCGCCATGAAGTGGCTGAAGATGCATGCGCAGTACGACGATGCGCACCCGTGGGAAGCGCTGGAAATCATCTGCACCTTGGCGGGGGAGAACCCGACGCTGGGGTTGCGTACCGAATTGCGCCGGGCGATCTGCAAGAGCTACGACTGCATGCACCTGTTCCTGGAGCACTGCATGCAGCTGGAAGGGCGTCAGCAGGGGCGGGTGCGGCCGGCCTTGGCGGCAGGCTGATCGTCTGCCTGTGCTGGCCTCTTCGCGGGCTTACCGACAAAGAGGCCAGCACAGACAGCCCACAAATCACTGGGCGTTGAACGCCTGCCCATTCACCCCGGTGCTGTCCGGCCCCATCAGGTACAGGTACACCGGCATGATCTCTTCCGGCAGCGGGTTGTTCTGCGGGTTCTCGCTCGGGTAGGCCTGGGCCCGCATCGCCGTGCGCGTGGCGCCTGGGTTGATGCTGTTGGAGCGCACGGGTGCAACCCCTTCCAGTTCGTCGGCCAAGGTCTGCATCAGGCCTTCGGTGGCGAACTTCGACACCCCGTAAGCGCCCCAGTAAGCCCGGCCTTTGCGCCCGACGCTGCTGGAGGTGAACACCACCGAGGCGTCCTCCGACAGCTTGAGCAGTGGCAACAGGGTGCTGGTGAGCATGAAGGTGGCATCGACGTTGATGTGCATCACGCGCATGAAGTTGTCACCCGACAACTGCTCCAGTGGCGTGCGCGGGCCGATGATCGAGGCGTTGTTGAGCAGGCCGTCGAGGCGCCCGAACTGGTCTTCGATCATGACCGCCAGCTCGTCGTACTGGTGGGGCAGGGCGGTTTCCAGGTTGAACGGAATCACCACCGGTTGCGGGTGCCCGGCGGCCTCGATCTGGTCGTAGACCTCGTTGAGGTTGGCTTCGGTCTTGCCCAGCAGCAGCGTGGTGGCGCCCAGTGCGGCATAAGCCTTGGCGGCAGCGGCGCCGATGCCGCGGCCGGCACCGGTAACCAGGATGACCCGGCCTTTGAGCAGGTCGGGGCGGGCGGTGTAGTCGAACATTGTCTATTCCCTATTTCTATGGGCGGTGCTGGCGCTTGACGCTCAGCAGCCGCACAGCGCGCTGTCGATCACCTTGCGCAGTTCCAGCGGGTGGTCCACCACCACGTCGGCACCCCAGTTGTTGGGGTTGTCTTCTGGATGAATATAGCCGTAGCGCACCGCCGCCGTGCGGGTGCCGGCATCGCGGCCAGACTCGATATCGCGCAGGTCATCGCCGACGAACAGAACGCTGGCCGGGTCCAGGTTCAGGGTCTTGCAGGCCAGGATCAGCGGTTCGGGGTCGGGCTTGCTGTTTTTCACGTGGTCCGGGCAGATCAGCAGCGCCGAGCGCTCGGCCAGGCCCAGGCGTTGCATGATCGGTTCGGCGAAGCGCACCGGTTTGTTGGTGACCACGCCCCACAGCAGGTTGCCTTTTTCGATGTCGGCCAGCAGCTCGCTCATGCCGTCGAACAGCTTGCTGTGCACCGCGCAGTCGCGCTGGTAGCGCTCGAGGAATTCCAGGCGCAGTGCCTCGAAACCTTCGGCCTCCGGGTCCATGGCGAAGGTGGTGGCGACCATGGCGCGGGCGCCACCGGAAATCACCCCGCGGATCAGGTTGTCGTCCACCGCCGGCAAACCGCGTTCGGCGAGCATGGCCTGGCAGATGGCGATGAAGTCCGGCGCCGTGTCGAGCAGGGTGCCGTCCATGTCGAAGAGTACCGCTCGCAAACGCATGCTCATTCCTCGCGCAGGGTCTGGATCATGTAGTTGACGTCCACATCGCCGCACAGCTTGTAGTGCTTGGTCAGCGGGTTGTAGGTCAGGCCGATGATGTCCTTGACCTCAAGGCCGGCAGCGCGGCTCCAGGCGCCAAGCTCCGAGGGGCGGATGAACTTCTTGAAGTCGTGGGTGCCGCGCGGCAGCATCTTCAGCACGTACTCGGCGCCGACGATGGCCAGCAGGTAGGCCTTGGGGTTGCGGTTGATGGTGGAGAAGAACACCTGGCCGCCGGGCTTGACCATGCGGTAGCAGGCGCGGATCACCGACGAAGGGTCGGGGACGTGCTCGAGCATCTCCAGGCAGGTGACCACGTCGAACTGCTCTGGCATTTCTTCGGCCAGCGCCTCGGCGGTGATCTGCCGATACTCCACCTCGACACCGGATTCCAGCTGGTGCAGTTGGGCCACCGCCAACGGTGCCTCGCCCATGTCGATGCCGGTTACCTTGGCGCCACGCAGGGCCATGGATTCGCTGAGAATGCCGCCACCGCAGCCCACGTCCAGCACCTTCTTGCCAGCCAGGCCGACCCGCTCGTCGATCCAGTTGACGCGCAACGGGTTGATTTCATGCAGCGGCTTGAACTCGCTTTCACGGTCCCACCAGCGGTGGGCCAAGGCTTCGAACTTGGCAATTTCGGCGTGGTCGACGTTGCTCATTTAAGAGTCCTCTGAAACTTCGCTAAATTGGGCCGGAGTATACCCGAGCGCTCAAGGCCGAGGGTCGCTATAATCGCCGGCTTTTGATATCCGAACGACGGGGAGAGGCGATGCGCGAGCGACTTTTGGCGGCGGAGAAGGTGACCGCGATCCGCTGGCAAGGCGGCGTTCTGCATCTGCTCGACCAGCGCTTGCTGCCGTCGCAGGAATGCTGGCTGGCCTGCGACAATGTCGCGCAGGTGGTGGCAGCGATCCGTGACATGGCCGTGCGCGGCGCATCGGCCATCGGTATTGCTGCGGCCTACGGCCTGGTCCTGGCCCTGGAAGAGCGGCTGGCCGAGGGCGGCGACTGGGAGCTCGACCTGGAAGAGGACTTCCTCAGCCTGGCTGAAGCGCGCCCCACCGCTGCCAACCTGTTCTGGGCGCTGAACCGCATGCGCGAGCGCCTGCAGCGCCTGCGCCCGGAAGACGACGTGCTGGCGGTGCTGGAGGCCGAAGCAGTGGCGATCCATGAAAGCGATCGCGAAGCCAACCTGACCATGGCCCAGCACGGCATCGAGCTGATTCGCCGTCATCAGGGCAATGCCCAGACCCTGCTCACCTACGGCAATGCCGGCGCCCTGGCCAGCGGTGGTTTCGGCACCGCGCTGGGGGTGATCCGTGCGGGGTACCTGGAAGGCATGGTCGAGCGGGTCTACGCCGGCGAGACCCGCCCCTGGCTGCAAGGCTCGCGCCTGACTGCCTGGGAGCTGGCCAACGAAGGCATCCCGGTCACGTTGTGCGCCGATTCGGCCCTGGCCCACCTGATGAAGACCAAGGGCATTACCTGGGTGGTGGTCGGTGCCGACTGCATTGCCGCCAATGGCGATGTGGCGAGCAAGATCGGCACCTATCAATTGGCGGTCAGTGCCATGCACCACGGTGTGCGCTTCATGGTGGTGGCGCCGAGCACCAGCATCGACCTGAACCTGGCCACGGGCGAGGATATCCCGCTCGAAGAGCGCGATGCCGACGAGTTGCTGGATTACGCTGGCACCCGCGTAGCACCGGATGTCGAGGTGTTCAACCCGGTATTTGATGTGACCCCGGCGGACCTGATCGACGTGATCGTGACCGAGCGTGGCATGGTCGAGCGCCCGGATACCGTCAAGCTGGCTCAATTGATGTGCCGCAAGCGCCTGCACTGATCCGGGTGGGGGCTGCGCAGCAGCCCCGGCCATCCCTGCCGCATCACAAAAAAACTAGGGCCGCTGCAAGCCCCTTTCGCGACGCAACGTCACGGCTACACATCTCCCCACCAGCACCGCCTTTGTGATAACATCCGGCAGTTTCCAAGACCGCCCATCACGGCGGCCAAATTTGCGCAGATCCATGGCACAACTCATTGATTTGTCGTAAGTCGTCGCACCACTGCGCGTCGCGGCGGCGAGCTTCGTTCGGCCCTTGATGGAGCTGCGAAGTTTCACCAGAAAAAGGAATCAGGCTTCTCATGGGCGAACTGGCCAAAGAAATCCTCCCGGTCAATATCGAAGACGAACTGAGACAGTCTTACCTCGACTACGCGATGAGCGTGATTGTCGGGCGAGCGCTGCCCGATGCACGTGACGGCTTGAAGCCCGTGCATCGTCGCGTTCTCTATGCGATGAGCGAACTGGGCAACGACTGGAACAAACCGTACAAGAAGTCCGCCCGTGTGGTCGGTGACGTGATCGGTAAGTACCACCCGCACGGCGACACTGCGGTCTACGACACCATCGTGCGTATGGCCCAGCCGTTCTCGCTGCGCTATCTGCTGGTCGACGGCCAGGGCAACTTCGGTTCGGTGGACGGCGACAACGCTGCAGCCATGCGATACACCGAAGTGCGCATGGCCAAGCTGGCCCACGAGCTGCTGGCCGACCTGCACAAAGAGACTGTCGACTGGGTGCCCAACTATGACGGCACCGAGCAGATCCCTGCGGTCATGCCGACCCGGATCCCCAACCTGCTGGTCAACGGCTCCAGCGGTATCGCCGTGGGCATGGCGACCAACATCCCGCCGCACAACCTCGGCGAGGTCATCGACGGCTGCCTGGCGCTGATCGACAACGCGGAAATCACCATCGATGAGCTGATGCAGTTCATCCCGGGCCCGGACTTCCCGACTGCCGGCATCATCAACGGCCGTCAGGGCATCATCGAGGCCTACCGCACCGGCCGTGGCCGCATCTACATGCGTGCCCGCTCCGAGGTCGAGGACATCGACAAGGTCGGTGGCCGCCAGCAGATCGTCGTCACCGAGCTGCCGTACCAGCTGAACAAGGCGCGCCTGATCGAGAAGATCGCCGAGCTGGTCAAAGAGAAGAAGATCGAAGGCATCACCGAGCTGCGCGACGAGTCCGACAAGGACGGCATGCGCATCGTCATCGAGCTGCGTCGCGGCGAGGTGCCGGAGGTAGTGCTCAACAACCTCTATCAGCAGACCCAGCTGCAGAGCGTGTTCGGCATCAACGTCGTGGCATTGATCGACGGTCGCCCGCGCCTGCTCAACCTCAAGGACCTGCTCGAAGCGTTCGTCCGTCACCGCCGTGAAGTGGTCACGCGCCGTACCGTGTTCGAGCTGCGCAAGGCTCGCGAGCGTGGCCACATCCTTGAAGGCCAGGCGGTTGCGCTGTCCAACATCGACCCGGTCATCGCCCTGATCAAGGCTTCGCCGACGCCGTCGGAAGCCAAGGAAGCGCTGATTGCCACTGCCTGGGAGTCCAGCGCGGTGCAGGTGATGGTCGAGCGCGCCGGCGCCGACTCCTGCCGCCCTGAAGACCTGCCAGAGCAATTCGGCCTGCGCGAAGGCAAGTATTACCTGTCGCCGGAACAGGCCCAGGCGATCCTCGACCTGCGCCTGCACCGCCTGACTGGCCTCGAGCACGAGAAGCTGCTGGCCGAGTACCAGGAAATCCTCGAGCAGATCGGCGAACTGATCCGCATCCTCAGCAGCGCCGAGCGCCTGATGGAAGTGATCCGCGAAGAGCTGGAAGCGATCCGTGCCGAATACGGCGATGCCCGCCGCACCGAAATTCTCAACGCCAGCCACGACCTCAACTACGGCGACATGATCCCGGAAGAAGAGCGCGTGGTGACCATCTCCCACGGTGGCTATGCCAAGACCCAGCCGCTGTCCGCCTACCAGGCCCAGCGCCGTGGCGGCAAAGGCAAGTCGGCGACCGGTGTGAAGGACGAGGACTACATCGAGCACCTGTTGGTCGCCAACAGCCATGCCACCCTGTTGCTGTTCTCCAGCAAGGGCAAGGTGTACTGGAAGAAGACCTACGAGATCCCGGAGGCCTCCCGCGCTGCCCGTGGCCGCCCGCTGGTCAACCTGCTGCCGTTGGAAGAAGGTGAGCGCATCACCGCCATGCTGCAGATCGACCTCGAAGCCCTGCAGCAAAGCGCCGATCCGGATGAAGAGCTGGAAGACGGCGACGACAGCGTGATCGAAGGCGAAGTGGTCGAAGCGGAAGAAATCGACGAAGAAGACGGCGACACCCTTGAGTGGGTGGCTGAGCCGACGGGCGCGTACATCTTCATGGCAACCGCTTCGGGTACCGTCAAGAAAACCCCGCTGGTGCAGTTCGCCCGTCCGCGCTCCAACGGCCTGATCGCCCTGAAGCTTAAAGAAGGCGACACCCTGATTGCCGCGGCCATCACCGATGGTGCCAAGGAAGTCATGATGTTCTCCGACGCCGGCAAGGTGATCCGCTTCGCCGAGAGCGTGGTGCGCGAAATGGGCCGTACCGCCCGTGGTGTGCGCGGCATGAAGCTGGGCAAGGGGCAGCAGATCATTTCGATGCTGATCCCTGAGTCCGGCGCGCAGATCCTCACCGCCTCCGAGCGTGGCTTCGGCAAGCGTACGCCGTTGTCCAAGTTCCCGCGTCGCGGCCGTGGTGGCCAGGGCGTGATCGCCATGGGCACCAAGGGGCGCAACGGTCTGTTGATCGGTGCCATTCAGGTTCAGGAAGGCGAAGAGATCATGCTCATCTCCGACCAGGGCACCTTGGTGCGGACACGGGTTGGCGAGGTGTCCAGCCTGAGCCGTAACACCCAGGGTGTGACGCTGATCAAGCTGGCGGCGGACGAAACGCTGGTCGGCCTGGAGCGTATCCAGGAGCCATCCGAGGAAGAGCTCGACGAGTTGGTCGAGGCGGGCCCGGAAGGTGACGCGCCGGAGGCTGTCGATGATGACGGCGCGGGCGCCGAAGAGGCACCGCAAGAGTAAGCACACGCAACAACCCGAACGGGGCGACCAAGGTCGCCCCGTTTGACTGATTGAGCAGGCCGCTCCTACAGGGGCGGGGCCAGCAAGTGACGATTTGTTCTATTTTGGCAGAGCGAGAGTGGATGTGAGCAAACGAGCCTTTAACTTCTGCGCAGGCCCTGCTGCGCTTCCTGACGCTGTCCTGCAGCGCGCCCAGGCCGAAATGCTGGACTGGCATGGCAAGGGCTTGTCGGTGATGGAAATGAGCCATCGCAGCGACGATTACGTGGCCATCGCCGAGAAGGCCGAGCAGGACCTGCGTGACCTGCTGTCCATCCCCTCCAACTACAAGGTCCTGTTCCTGCAGGGTGGTGCCAGCCAGCAGTTCGCCGAAATCCCACTGAACCTGCTGCCGGAAAACGGTACCGCCGACTATGTTGAAACCGGCATCTGGTCGAAGAAGGCCATCGAGGAAGGGCGCCGTTTCGGCAACATCAATGTCGCCGCCAGCGCCAAGCCCTACGATTACCTGGCTATCCCGGGGCAGAACGACTGGAGCCTGACCAAGAACGCAGCTTACGTCCACTATGCGTCCAACGAGACCATTGGTGGCCTGCAGTTTGACTGGGTTCCCGAGACCGGCGACGTTCCGCTGGTGGTCGACATGTCGTCCGATATCCTCTCCCGCCCGATCGATGTGTCGCAGTTCGGCCTGATCTACGCCGGCGCGCAGAAAAACATCGGCCCAAGCGGCCTGGTGGTGGTGATCGTTCGCGAAGACTTGCTGGGCCGGGCCCGCAGCAGCTGCCCGACCATGCTCGACTACAAGGTCTCGGCCGACAACGGCTCGATGTACAACACCCCGGCCACGTATTCCTGGTACCTCTCGGGCCTGGTCTTCGAGTGGCTCAAGGAGCAGGGTGGTGTCGAAGCGATGGAGCAGCGCAACCGCGCCAAGAAAGACCGCCTGTACGGCTTCATCGACGCCAGCGACTTCTACACCAACCCGATCAGCATCAATGCCCGTTCGTGGATGAACGTGCCGTTCCGTCTGGCCGACGAGCGCCTGGATAAAGCGTTCCTGGCCGGTGCCGACGCCCGTGGCCTGCTCAACCTCAAGGGCCATCGTTCGGTCGGCGGCATGCGCGCCTCGATCTACAACGCCCTGGGCCTGGAAGCGGTAGAAGCGCTGGTTGGCTACATGGCCGAATTCGAGAAGGAGCACGGCTGATGTCCGAACACGAGTTGAAGGCGCTGCGTGTTCGCATCGACAGCCTCGACGAGAAGATCCTCGAGCTGATCAGTGAGCGCGCCCGTTGTGCCCAGGAAGTGGCCAGGGTCAAGACCGCCACGCTCGCCGAGGGCGAAAAGCCGGTGTTCTACCGCCCTGAGCGCGAAGCAGCTGTGCTCAAGCGGGTCATGGAACGCAACAAGGGGCCGCTGGGCAATGAAGAGATGGCGCGGCTGTTCCGCGAGATCATGTCGTCCTGCCTGGCCCTGGAAGAGCCGCTGAAAATCGCCTACCTGGGCCCTGAAGGCACCTTCACTCAGGCCGCGGCGATGAAGCACTTCGGCCATGCCGTGATCAGCCGCCCGATGGCGGCCATCGACGAAGTGTTCCGCGAAGTGGCGGCTGGCGCCGTCAACTTCGGCGTGGTGCCGGTGGAAAACTCCACCGAGGGTGCGGTCAGCCATACCCTGGACAGCTTCCTCGAGCACGACATGGTGATCTGTGGTGAGGTCGAGCTGCGCATCCACCACCACTTGCTGGTGGGCGAGAGCACGAAGACCGACAGCATCACCCGCATCTACTCCCACGCCCAGTCCCTGGCCCAGTGCCGCAAGTGGCTGGATGCGCATTACCCGAACGTTGAGCGCGTGGCGGTCTCGAGCAATGCCGAGGCAGCCAAGCGGGTCAAGGGTGAGTGGAATTCGGCAGCGATCGCCGGCGACATGGCGGCGAACCTGTATGGCCTGACCCGCCTGGCCGAGAAGATCGAAGACCGTCCGGACAACTCGACGCGCTTCCTGATGATCGGCAACCAGGAAGTGCCGCCGACCGGCGACGACAAGACCTCGATCATCGTTTCGATGAGCAACAAGCCAGGTGCCCTGCACGAGCTGCTGGTGCCGTTCCATCAGAACGGTATCGACCTGACCCGCATCGAGACTCGTCCGTCGCGCAGCGGCAAGTGGACCTACGTGTTCTTCATCGACTTCGTCGGCCACCACCGTGACCCGCTGATCAAGGCGGTGCTGGAGCAGATCAGCCAGGAGGCTGTGGGGCTGAAGGTGCTGGGGTCGTATCCGAAGGCGGTGCTTTGATTGATGGCCTTGGGGGCTGCTGTGCAGCCCCATTGGCCCCGCAGACTGTCTTGATTTCTAAACAGGGTTCGCACTCGTGGTAGATGCCGTAACAAACAAACCCGCGCCAATCATCGGGCGCCTGGTCGTCGTAGGCCTGGGCCTGATCGGCGGCTCCTTCGCCAAGGGCCTGCGCGAAAGCGGCCTGTGTCGCGAAGTGGTCGGCGTCGACCTGGATGCCCCCTCGCGCAAGCAGGCCGTGGCCCTGGGCGTGGTCGACCGCTGCGAAGAAGACCTCGCCGCCGCTTGTGTCGGCGCCGACGTCATCCAGTTGGCAGTCCCCATCCTGGCCATGGAAAAGCTCCTCGCGCGCCTGGCCCCGCTCGACCTTGGCAACGCGGTGATCACTGACGTCGGCAGCGCCAAGGGCAATGTGGTTCGCGCCGCGCGCCAGGTGCTGGGTGGGCGGCTGTCGCGCTTCGTCCCCGGCCACCCGATCGCTGGGTCCGAGCAAAGCGGGGTAGAGGCCTCCAATGCCACCCTGTTCCGCCGCCACAAAGTCATCCTCACGCCGCTGCCGGAAACCGACCCGGACGCCCTGGCCAAGGTCGACCGCCTGTGGCGCGCACTGGATGCCGATGTCGAACACATGCCGGTCGAGCGCCATGACGAAGTGCTGGCTGCCACCAGCCATCTGCCGCACCTGCTGGCCTTCGGCCTGGTCGATTCGCTGGCCAAGCGCAATGAAAACCTCGAGATCTTCCGGTACGCTGCAGGGGGCTTTCGCGATTTCACGAGAATCGCAGGCAGCGACCCGACCATGTGGCACGACATCTTCCTCGCCAACCGCGAAGCTGTCCTGCGCACGCTTGATACATATCGCAGCGATCTCGACGCCTTGCGCGACGCGATCGATGCAGGGGACGGGCATCAGTTGCTGGGTGTATTCACCCGCGCACGTGTTGCCCGCGAGCATTTCAGTAAAATCCTGGCCCGCCGGGCCTATGTGGACGCTATGAACGCCAACGATCTGATTTTCCTGGCCCAACCGGGTGGCCGCCTGTCCGGGCGAATCCGCGTACCGGGCGACAAGTCGATTTCCCACCGCTCGATCATGCTCGGCTCGCTGGCCGAAGGCACGACCGAGGTCGAAGGCTTCCTCGAAGGTGAGGATGCGCTGGCGACCTTGCAGGCCTTCCGTGACATGGGTGTGGTCATCGAAGGCCCGAACCAGGGTCGCGTGACCATCCACGGCGTCGGCCTGCACGGCCTCAAGGCGCCACCTGGGCCAATCTACGTGGGCAACTCCGGCACCTCGATGCGCCTGTTGTCCGGCCTGCTGGCCGGCCAGGCGTTCGACGTGACCATGACCGGTGACGCCTCGCTGTCCAAGCGCCCGATGAACCGGGTGGCCAACCCCCTGCGTGAAATGGGCGCAGTGGTCGAGACCGGCCCCGAAGGCCGCCCACCGCTGACCATTCGTGGTGGCCACAAGCTCAAGGCGCTCACCTACACGCTGCCGATGGCAAGTGCGCAGGTTAAATCGTGCCTGCTGCTGGCCGGCTTGTACGCCGAAGGCAAGACCACCGTCACCGAGCCTGCGCCGACCCGTGACCACACCGAGCGCATGCTGCGTGGCTTTGGTTATGCGGTGCAGACCAATGGCCCGGTGGCGTCGCTGCAGTCCGGCGGCAAGCTCACTGCAACCCGCATCGAAGTGCCTGCCGATATCTCGTCGGCGGCGTTCTTCCTGGTCGCGGCCTCGATCGCCCAGGGCTCGGAGCTGGTGCTCGAGCATGTCGGCATCAACCCGACCCGTACCGGTGTAATCGACATCCTGCGCCTGATGGGCGGCGATATCACCCTGGAGAACCAGCGTGAAGTCGGCGGCGAGCCGGTGGCCGACCTGCGCGTGCGCGGCGCCCAGCTGAAAGGTATCGACATCCCTGAAAACCTGGTGCCATTGGCCATCGACGAGTTCCCGGTGTTGTTCGTTGCCGCTGCCTGCGCCGAAGGGCGCACTGTGCTGCGCGGTGCCGAAGAGCTGCGGGTCAAGGAATCCGACCGCATCCAAGTGATGGCCGACGGCCTGATCAGCCTGGGCGTGAAGTGCGAGCCGACCCCGGATGGCATCATCATCGACGGCGGCCTGATTGGCGGCGGTGAAGTGCACGGCCACGGTGACCACCGTATCGCCATGGCCTTCAGTGTTGCCTCGCTGCGCGCCAGTGCGCCGATCCGTATCCATGACTGCGCCAACGTCGCCACCTCGTTCCCCAACTTCCTGGCGCTGTGTGCCGAAGTCGGCATTCGTGTGGCCGAAGAGGGCAAGTCGTGAACACCCAGGCGCCAGTCATCACCATCGACGGGCCAAGCGGTTCGGGGAAAGGCACAGTTGCCGGGCTGCTGGCCCGCGAGCTGGGCTGGCGGCTGCTGGACTCCGGCGCGCTGTACCGTCTGCTGGCCTTCAACGCCAGCAACCACGGTGTCGACCTGACCAACGAAGAGCTGCTCAAGCAGCTTGCCGCCCATCTGGATGTGCAGTTCATCGCGGCCGAGCCCGGTAAGCTGCAACAGATCATCCTCGAGGGTGAGGACGTCAGTAACGTCATCCGCACCGAAACCGTCGGTGCGGGCGCCTCGATGGTGGCTTCGCTGTCCGCCGTGCGCGATGCCTTGCTGATGCGCCAGCGCGCATTCCAGGAGGCTCCGGGCCTGATTGCCGACGGGCGTGACATGGGCACCGTGGTGTTCCCGGATGCGCCATTGAAGGTCTTTCTCACCGCTAGCGCGGAGGAGAGGGCACGTCGCCGTTACCTGCAGTTGAAGGGCAAGGGCGAAGATGTTAGTCTGTCGAGTCTGCTGGATGAGATTCGTGCACGCGATGAGCGTGACACCCAACGTGCAGTGGCCCCGCTGAAACCAGCGGCCGATGCCATTCAGTTGGACTCCACCGAGTTGTCCATCGAGCAGGTGTTGCAACGTATCAGGAGTGAGATCGCACTACGCGACCTTCACTGATAGCCAGGAGAGCAGGCAGGTGCACCAGTCAACGTCCTGCCCGCTTTCCTTTTAAATAACGAAACCCACATTGTCTGGAATGTGGCGATGGGCGTCTGTTTCGCCCGAATCTACAGGAATTAAAATGAGCGAAAGCTTTGCAGAACTCTTTGAAGAAAGCCTGAAAACCCTCAATCTTCAGCCGGGTGCGATCATCACCGGTATCGTTGTCGACATCGACGGCGACTGGGTTACCGTACACGCTGGCCTGAAGTCCGAGGGCGTCATCCCGCTCGAGCAGTTCTACAACGAAGCTGGCGAGCTGACCATCAAGGTCGGTGACGAAGTTCACGTTGCGCTGGACGCGGTCGAAGACGGCTTTGGCGAAACCAAACTGTCCCGTGAAAAAGCCAAGCGCGCCGAGTGCTGGATTGTTCTGGAAGCAGCTTTCGCCGCCGAAGAAGTGGTCAAGGGCGTTATCAACGGTAAGGTTAAGGGCGGCTTCACTGTCGACGTTAACGGCATCCGTGCGTTCCTGCCGGGCTCCCTGGTTGATGTCCGCCCTGTGCGCGACACCACCCACCTGGAAGGCAAAGAGCTGGAATTCAAGGTCATCAAGCTGGACCAGAAGCGCAACAACGTTGTCGTTTCCCGTCGCAGCGTGCTGGAAGCCGAGAACAGCGCCGAGCGCGAAGCCCTGCTGGAGACCCTGCAGGAAGGCCAACAAGTCAAAGGTATCGTCAAGAACCTCACCGACTACGGCGCCTTCGTGGACCTGGGCGGTATCGACGGCCTGCTGCACATCACCGACATGGCCTGGAAGCGCATCAAGCATCCTTCCGAAATCGTTAACGTTGGCGACGAAGTCGACGTTCGCGTTCTGAAGTTCGACCGTGAGCGCAATCGCGTTTCGCTGGGTCTG
Source organism: Pseudomonas sp. SWRI77 (assembly GCF_014269105.1). Taxonomy (NCBI): domain Bacteria; kingdom Pseudomonadati; phylum Pseudomonadota; class Gammaproteobacteria; order Pseudomonadales; family Pseudomonadaceae; genus Pseudomonas; species Pseudomonas sp. SWRI77. Next base: position 26,793 of record NZ_JABWRV010000018.1, read on the forward strand.
AAGCAGATGGGCGAAGATCCGTGGGTTGCTATCACTGCCCGCTACCCAGAAGGTACTCGCGTACAAGCTCGCGTTACCAACCTGACCGACTACGGCTGCTTCGCTGAGCTGGAAGAAGGCGTTGAAGGTCTGGTACACGTTTCCGAAATGGACTGGACCAACAAGAACATCCACCCGTCGAAAGTCGTTCAGGTTGGCGACGAAGTGGAAGTCATGGTTCTGGACATCGACGAAGAGCGTCGTCGTATCTCCCTGGGCATCAAGCAGTGCAAGTCCAACCCATGGGAAGACTTCTCCGGCCAGTTCAACAAGGGTGACAAGATCACCGGTACCATCAAGTCGATCACCGACTTCGGTATCTTCATTGGTCTGGACGGCGGCATCGACGGCCTGGTTCACCTGTCCGACATCTCCTGGAACGAAACCGGCGAAGAAGCCGTACGTCGTTTCAAGAAGGGCGACGAGCTGGAAACCGTCATCCTGTCGGTCGACCCAGAGCGCGAGCGCATCTCCCTGGGCATCAAGCAGCTGGAAGACGATCCGTTCTCCAACTTCGTTGCTGTCAATGACAAGGGCGCTATCGTCAAGGGCATCGTGAAAGAAGTTGACGCCAAAGGCGCCATCGTCACCCTGGCCGACGACATCGAAGCCACTCTGAAAGCTTCCGAAATCAGCCGTGACCGCGTTGAAGACGCGCGTAACGTTCTGAAAGAAGGCGAAGAGATCGAAGCCAAGATCATCAGCGTTGACCGTAAGTCCCGCGTTATCAGCCTGTCGATCAAATCGAAAGACGACGCTGAAGAGCGTGAAGCCATCCAGAGCCTGAAAAACGCTCCGGAAGCGGCTGCCGACACCACCATGGCTGCGCTGCTGCGCGAAGCAATGGCCAAGCAGAACTAAGTTCTGTTTGATCGGTAAAAAGGGCGGCCCTCGGGTCGCCCTTTTTTTTGTGTTTGCGTGGGGTTTTTGGTGTTCGCCTTTAGTTTTGGGGCGCCTGGACGATCGAGTGCCGCGTCACCGTAAATCCACCGCAGAACACCCATAGGCCCTTGCCGGCTAGACCATTCTTGTAAAACTTCAATCTTGATTTTTTTTATTAAGTCAATAACCACCCTGTTCAAATCCTTCCCGGCGTGCTACAAACTGGTTAAGCAATGATCTAGCTGCTTGATAACGAAGGGAAAAATATGACGAAGTCGGAGCTGATCGAACGTATTGTCACCCATCAGGGGCTGCTCTCCTCGAAGGATGTGGAGCTAGCCATCAAGACCATGCTTGAGCAGATGTCACAATGCCTGGCCACAGGCGATCGCATCGAGATTCGCGGATTCGGCAGCTTCTCGCTGCACTATCGTGCGCCCCGTGTCGGCCGCAACCCCAAGACCGGCCAGTCGGTCAGCCTCGAAGGCAAATTCGTGCCGCACTTCAAGCCCGGCAAAGAGCTGCGTGATCGGGTCAATGAAGAAGACGAGGCTGAAGCCTGATCAACCAAGGAGCAATCTGATGCGGAACCTCAAGCGCGCCCTCGCGGCGGTGTTCGTGCTGTTGTTGGCGGCTGTGGTGCTGTTCTTCGTGCTGGAGAATCAGCAGGCGGTCTCGCTGGTCCTGTTCGGCTGGGCGGCACCGGCCGTACCGGTTGCGGTGCTGGTGCTGGCGGCCCTTGTCATTGGTTTGGCGGTTGGGCCATTGCTGGGCGCCTACGGCGTACAGCGCAGCAAGCGCAAGATTCGCGCTTCTGCCCGTGAGGCGGCGCTAAGCGGTAACTAAGGAAATCTCTTACGCATACTTGGGGCGTTTCCTCTATGCCTGAAACGGCTGTCGTGAAGTAATAGCGGACTTCATTGTCGGCCCAGGCGAGTACGCGGCAGCATGGAATTCCCCGTCCTTTCTCATCATGGCGGCACCCGAGGTGTCACCGGGTCTTGTCACCAGCTTCACCTTGACCACAGTGTCAGCCTGCTGATCGATTGTGGTCTGGAGCAAGGTGCCGATGCATCGCCGGGCGCAGAGTCCGCACCCCTTGGTTTCGACGTGGGTAGCGTTCAGGCGCTGATCCTCACCCACGTGCACATCGATCATGTTGGCCGTATTCCGGCGCTACTGGCAGCCGGCTACCGAGGCCCCATTCTCTGTAGCGAACCTTCTGCAAAGCTTCTTCCGCTGGTATTGGAGGATGCGTACAAATTGAGCATCAGTCGTGAACCGGTACACGTGGCACATTATCTCGACATCCTCGATGAGCTGATCATATCGGTGCCGTTCGGGCATTGGCATGATGTTGCCGTTCGCGCTGGTGTCGAATGCCGCATCCGCTTGCAGCGTGCTGGCCACCTGCTGGGCTCTGCCTATGTAGAGTGCGATGTGCGCTTGGTTGAGGGTGATAGTCGTTGGGTGTTCTCGGGGGATCTGGGCAGCGGTCGTAATCCCATGTTGCGCCCTGTGCAGCCGCCAGAACGTGCCGACGTGCTCGTACTCGAAAGCACCTATGGTGACCGTCTGCACCCGCAGCGCAGCAATCGCCGGCGCCAGTTGGAAGCCGCCATCGATCATGCGCTGGCAGACCGCGGAACCCTGCTTATCCCCGCATTCAGTCTCGGCCGGACCCAGGAATTGCTGTACGAAATCGAGGACATCCTGCATCACAAGTCATTGCTGTCTGATACGGCAGCATCCGTGCGCGATGGCCTCGATTGGTCACAGTTGCCCGTCATTCTCGATTCGCCCCTGGCGCAGCGCATCACCAGTGCCTACCGTGAACTGCACGATTACTGGAGCGCCGAGGCCAGGGGGCGAGTGGGTGAGGGGCGCAATCCGCTGGGGTTCGACCAACTCGTTGCCGTTGATACCCATGCCCGGCACCAACAGGTGGTCAATTACCTCAAAAGTACGGGCCGTCCAGCGATCGTGCTTGCGGGTAATGGCATGTGCTCGGGCGGCCGTATCGTCAACTACCTGAAGGCGATGCTGGAAGACCCGCGGCATGAGGTGCTTTTTGTAGGCTATCAAGCAAAAGGCACGCCTGGCGCCGCCATACAGGCAAGCGAAGGCAAACAGGGCTTGGTGCAGATTGATCTGGACGGGCAGGGGTATGAGATACGTGCGAAGGTGATGACCGTCGAAGGCTACTCGGGGCATGCCGACCAGGCGGGGCTGGTGCGGTTCGCTTCGCAAGGCGCGCAGCCGGCCAGCCATGTGGTGCTGGTTCACGGTGAGCAGGCGGCAAAAAAAACCTTGGGCAAGGCTATTGAAGCGCAATTCAAACAGCAGGGATATATGGTAACGGTCAGCGTTCCTTGAGCGGCCGATCCATGCAGAGGCTGGTTGGCAATTTCGCCAAATGGGGATCTATCTCCACGCTATGCGATGAAATGCTACGTACTATCCGATGGATGGCGGCTTTTTTTCGCGTGTGTGTGGAACTTGCAATCGCAAATGAGAGACTTACCGTGGGTGTTGCGCCAAGGGGTTGAAGCCGCTGGCGCAGGGTAGTAGCTTGATGGCCGTGTGTTGGCATGGGTTGCAGCAAAACATTAGCAAGCTACAGTTTATTAATTGATGGCCAAAGGATGGCGATCCTTGGGTAACTACAATAACATGCGTCAACATCGGGAAGTGGCTAGGGCAATAGTAGTGGGTTGCTTGTCTTCTGGTATTCCGGCGGTCGTGGAATGGCAGTGGATTAGTGGTGATGGCGCAATGACTGTATTCCGCAGGCCAGCGCTTGCCATCTGATAGCTTTCGCGCCCGCTACCGCGAGGGTTCAGGGCACTTCATGCAGCACCGATACCGCCACGCCCAGAAGGATAAGTCAGTGTGACGCAAGCCCCTTTGAAAATTGCTGTGGTCAGCCAGTATTTCTACCCTGAGAACTTCATCATCAATGATATCGTTCGGGAGTTGAGTGCGCTGGGCGTGCATGTCGAAGTGTTCACGGGCAAACCTAACTATCCAGGTGGAGAGGTTTTCCCAGGTTATACCGCCAATGATCCTGTCGAAGATCGCTTCGCCGACACGGTTACAGTTCACCGTGCGCCCCTGCGGCCGCGCAAGCACGGTGGCGCGAAAAACCTCATCCTTAATTACCTGTCGTTTGTTGCCAATGGTGTCAAGTATTTCAGACGCCACGCAAAGCGGAGCAAGTTCGATATCTATTTCGTCTTTGCGCCGTCACCGATCATTTCCGTCATCCCTGCCCTCGCCATGAAACGCGTACACCGCGCGCCGGTTTTTCTGTGGGTTCAGGATCTGTGGCCAGAAAGCCTGGAAGCTACCGGCTTCGTGCGTAACAGGTTCCTGCTGTCCATTGTCGGGCTGCTGGTGCGCGGGCTGTACTGGGCGGTCGATGTGTTATTAGTGCAGTCGCGGGCGTTCATCGAGCCGGTCAAGCGCTATGCGCGGGCAGACAAGATCAACTATTACCCCAATTCTTACCTGCAGCAAGACGAGTCTGGCGAAGTCAGCCCCTTGCCCGAATCGCTGACGGCGCTGCTGCGAGCGCATTTCTGCGTCGTCTTTGCCGGCAACCTGGGCAGTGCCCAGGGGTTGTCAACCGTCATCGAAGCCGCACGTACCCTGCAGGCCGAGCAGTCGCAAGCCAGAATCGTGATGGTAGGCACGGGTAGCAAGGCCGTATGGCTGAGCGAAGAAAAACACAAGTGGGGGCTGGATAATCTGATCATCACCGGGGCCTACCCGCGGTCGGCAATGGCGGAGCTCTTCGCGCTCAGTTCGGCGTTGCTGGTTACACTCAAGCGTGATGAGATTTTCAGTTTTACAATTCCAAGCAAGGTGCAGGCTTATCTGGCAGCCGGCCGGCCGATCATTGGTTGCCTGGACGGTGAGGGTGCCCGCGTGATCAACGACGCTGGCGCCGGTATAACCTGCCCGGCGCAAGACGGTGCCGGGCTCGCAGCCTGCATACAGTCGATGCAGACGATGCCCATGGAGCGGCGCGAGCAGATGGGCGCCAAGGCACGTGCCTACTTCTTGAAACATTTCGAACTCAGGGCGCAGTGCAAGACACTGGTGCGAATGTTCGAACAACGGATTGAACAGGACAAGACGACGCGATGAACATATTGGTATTGGGTGTCTCGGGCATGTTGGGGAGCGCCGTCTTCCGGTATTTCTCGGCGAATTCGCAACATCGTGTATTGGGCACCCTGCGGTCCTCGTCCGCGCTCAGGTATTTCACGCCGCAACAGTCAGAGTGCCTGTTGACCGGGGTCGACGTGCTCGATGCCGACGCGCTGATGGCGGCGTTTGCCAAAGCGCGCCCCGACGTGGTGATCAACTGCGTGGGCCTGATCAAGCAACTGGCCGATGCCAAGGACCCGCTGACCGCCTTGCCCATCAACGCCATGCTGCCTCATCGGCTGGCAACCTTGTGCCGGGTAGCGGGCGCGCGCCTGATCCATGTCAGCACCGACTGTGTGTTTTCAGGTACCAAGGGCATGTACCGTGAGCAGGATGAGTCTGATTGCACCGACCTGTACGGTAAATCCAAGTTCATCGGCGAACTGCATGACCTGGACGATGCGGTGACGCTGCGCACTTCGATTATCGGCCATGAGTTGCAGAGCAACGCCTCGCTGGTTGACTGGTTCCTGTCCCAGCAAGGCAGTGTCAAAGGTTTCAACAAAGCGATCTTCTCTGGGCTGCCGACTGCCGAGCTGGCCCGGGTCATGCTGGAGTACGTGATTCCAAACCCCACCTTGAAGGGGCTTTATCACGTCTCGGCCGAGCCTATCGACAAATATGAGCTGCTCAAGCAAGTGGCTCAGGTATACGGCAAGGACATCCAGATCGTGCCGGATGACAAGCTGGTGATCGACCGCTCGCTGGACTCCTCGCGCTTTCGCGCCGATGCCGGCTACCAGCCGCCAACCTGGCCGGCGCTCATAGAATTCATGCACGCACAGCGTCAATAACGTATTACAAGGAGCGCACACGTGTTCGATAACAAAATTCTAATGATCACCGGTGGTACCGGCTCTTTCGGCAATACGGTACTCAAGCGTTTTTTAAACACCAGGGTCAAGGAAATCCGCGTCTTCAGCCGTGACGAGAAGAAGCAGGAAGACATGCGTATCGCCCTGGGTAATGACAAGGTGAAGTTCTACATCGGCGACGTGCGCGACTATCAAAGTGTTGCCGAGGCGATGGTCGGGGTCGACTACATCTTCCATGCTGCAGCGCTCAAGCAAGTACCGTCCTGCGAGTTCTACCCCATGGAAGCGGTCAAGACCAATGTCATCGGCACCGAGAACGTGTTGAACGCGGCCATTGCCAACGGCGTGAAGCGCGTGGTGGTACTCAGTACCGACAAGGCGGTGTACCCGATCAATGCAATGGGCATTTCCAAGGCCATGGCCGAAAAGCTCATGGTCGCCAAGTCGCGGATGATCCCTCAGCAAGGCCCGGTGATTTGTGCGACCCGTTACGGCAACGTGATGGCTTCGCGTGGCTCGGTGATACCGCTGTTCGTCGACCAGCTCAAGGCCGGTAACGAGCTGACGGTGACCGACCCGAACATGACGCGCTTCCTCATGTCGCTGGAAGACTCCGTCGACCTGGTGCTGCACGCATTCGAAAATGCCGAGCAGGGCGATATCTTCGTGCAGAAAGCGCCAGCGTCGACCGTCGCAGACCTGGCAGAAGCACTCAAGCAGCTGTTCAAGCGGGAAAACCCGGTAAAAGTGATCGGCACCCGCCATGGCGAGAAGCTCTATGAGTCGCTGATTTCCAGAGAAGAGATGGCCAAGGCCGATGACATGGGCCGTTACTACCGTATCCCTGCCGATAACCGCGACCTGAACTACAAGAAGTACTTTGTCGAAGGCGAGCAGCATATATCCGAGCTGGATGACTACACCTCTCACAATACCGAGCGGCTTGATATCGAGGGCATCAAGGCCCTGCTGCTGAAACTCGACTACATCCAGGAAGAACTCAATGCTTAAGGTCATGACCCTGGTCGGTACTCGGCCCGAACTGATCAAGATGAGCCGCGTCATCGCTGAACTCGATGAGCAGGCTAACCACATCCTGGTGCACTCCGGGCAGAACTACGATTACGAGCTCAACCAGGTGTTCTTCGACGACCTGGGTATTCGCAAGCCGGACCACTTCCTGGGCGCCGTGGGTACGACGGCGGCCGGTACGATCGCCGAAGTGATTGCCAAGTCGGATGAAATCTTCGAGCTGGAAAAGCCCGATGCGCTGCTGCTTTACGGCGATACCAATACCTGCCTGGCGGTGATCGCCGCCAAGCGTCGCAAGATTCCTGTTTTCCATATGGAAGCGGGTAACCGCTGTTTCGATCAGCGCGTGCCGGAGGAGCTCAACCGCAAGGTGCTCGACCACCTCAGCGACATCAACATGGTACTGACCGAGCATGCCCGGCGTTACCTGTTGGATGAAGGTATTCGCCCGGAAACCATCATCAAGACCGGCTCGCACATGCAGGAAGTGCTCGACTACTACCGGCCGCGAATCGATGCCTCGACGGTGCTGGAGCGTGAGGCGCTGGAGGAGGGCAAGTACTTCATCGTCAGCACGCACCGCGAAGAGAACGTCGATACGCCGCAGAACTTGCGCGACCTGCTTGCCTCGTTGCGCGCGCTTGCCGATGCCTATGGCCATCCGATCATCGTCTCGACCCACCCACGCACCCGCAAACGCCTCGAAGACCTGGGCGAGAGCCTCGATCACCCGCTGATCCGCTTCGTCAAACCTTACGGCCTGCTGGACTACATCCGTCTGCAAATGGGTGCGTTGTGCGTGCTCTCCGACAGCGGGACCATTACCGAAGAGGCTTCGCTGCTCAATCTTCCAGCAGTGACCATTCGTAATGCCCATGAGCGGCCCGAAGGCATGGACGAAGGTACGCTGATTATGTGCGGCCTCACGCCGGATCGCGTACTGGATGCCGTTCGCGTGGTGATCAGCCAGCATGACCGCACCCATCGGGTGATACCGGTGGTGCAGGACTACCTCGGCGGCCCGGTGTCCAAGCAGGTCGTGCGTATCGTCTACAGCTACACGGACTACATCAACCGCACGGTCTGGTCCAAGTAAAGCACCTCGCCAAGGCTGCCCGTCGGTTGATCTCGGGCAGCCCTGCATCTCTACCGTGCCCAGCACCGGCATGCCCCGGCGTGCCGCCCACCGACCCCAGCAATGCCTGCCCCTCTGTTACGCGAGGCCCGGTGGTGCGACCGAGTGGGGCAAAGGCGACTGCCGAAACAGGCCGCATGGAGGATTGAACAGCACATGAACAAGCTGGTGGTTATTGGGGGAAGCGGCTTTGTCGGCCGGCACTTCCTGGATTTATGCAGTGCACTTCGTGACACCGAAGTCGTCTATGCGATTCACCGTACCGAACCTGACTGGTTGCGCGCCGCCAACGTGCGCATCGAACGGTTCGATGTGAATGACCCCGAATCGCTGGCGGTCATCCTGGCGCCCGGTTGTACCGTGATCAACCTGCTAAGGCCAGATGGCAGCGGCTGGTTCGAACCTGCCATCGTCAATGTGCTGAAAGCCTGTGAGCAAGTGCCGGTGAAGCGCTATGTGCATGTATCCAGTATCGATGTCTTCGGCGCTGCCCCGGACCCGGTGGTCGATGCCGCTACCCCGATCCAGCCCCGAACCCCCTACGAGCGCGAGCATGCCGCTGCCGAGGCCTTGGTGCGGGCGGTGGCGGCCAGCCGTTTTGAAGTACTGGTGCTGCGCCTGGGTGCGGTGTTCGGCGATGGTGGGTTGAACATCGTGTCGTTCGTGCGTGAAGTTTCCAGTGCCCCGGCCTGGAAGCTGGGCTTGCGCCGGGTGCTGTACGGGCCGCGGCGTATGCACCTGGTCAGTGTCGAAAAGGTGGTGCAGACGTTGGTGTTCGTGGCGCAAGTGCCCGAGATACGTCAAGGCGAGGTGGTGCTGGTGACCGATGATGCGGCGGCCGAGAACAACTTCGGCTACCTGCAGGATGCCCTGCTGAAGGCATTCGGGCGGCCATCGATCAGCTACCTGCCGCATGTGCCCCAGGCCCTGTTACGGCTGCTGCTACGCCTGCGCAATGTCAGCAATGCCAACCCCATGCGACGGTTCAGCGAAGCCCGGCTTGCCGAATGGCGGCAGCCCCCGACGGCAGACTTCAAGCAACAACTGCACCGCTACATTGCAGTGCTCAAGGAGTCGGCATGAAGGTACTGCTGGTCAACATTTCACTCGATGCCAAGCTGGGCGGTGGCACGGCCGAGCGTACCCGCCACCTGGCCACCCATCTGGCAAAGGCGGGGAGCGGTTGTGCAGCCATCGCCATGACCGGCAACTCCTGGCAGCGCGAGTTCGATGAGCACGGCGTGCAAAGCTACATCACCGGCCGCATCGGCCAGCACTTTCCCATCCCGTTGCTCAACCCCTGGCGTGCATGGCGCCTGGTGCGCAATGCCGATGTGCTGCACATCATGGGTTACTGGAACCTGCTGAGCGTGGCCATGGGCCTGCTCGCGCTGTTCGCAAGGCGCCCCTACGTTTTGTGCCCGGCAGGGGAATTCGCTTCGGTAGGGGCGCCATCAACGATCAAGAAAGCCTTCCACTTGAGCGTCGGGCGCTGGCTGATCAAAGGCGCCTCGGGCTTCATCGCGATTACCGACCTGGAGCAGGGCGTGATTGCGCAGGTAGCTGACGTCCCTCAGGCCAGTGTGCCGGTGATCGGCAATGCCGTGGCCGAGCCAGGCGAGCAGCAACAGGCACCCACCGTCGTTGTTCCCGACGAACCCTTCATTCTGTTCATGGGGCGGCTAGCCCCGGTCAAGGGGCCGGATTATCTGATTCAGGCCTACCTCGATACGCCAGCCGCGCAGCGGTACCCGCTGGTGATGGCCGGGCCGGATTTTGGCATGCAACAAGCACTGCAGGCACAGGTGGGCGCGTCAGGGTTGGCCGAGCGGATCCACTTCATCGGTTTTCTGAATGAGGCGCAACGCACCCAGGTCTATCGCCAGGCGATGCTGCTGGTCATTCCGTCGCGCTCGGAAGCCATGTCGCTGGTTGCACTGGAGGCAGGCGTGGTCGGGCTGCCGGTACTGCTGACCGACACCTGCGGGTTCAACCAGGTCGAGGATGTACAGGGCGGCATGGTGGTTCCAGCCAGCGCTGACGGCATCGCTTCGGGGCTGCAACGGATGCTGGAAGATGAGGCTGAGCTCAAGGCCAAGGGCGCGCGGCTCAAAGCCTTCATCCTTGGGCATTACACCTGGTCGGCGACGGTTCAGGTCATGCTGCGTCGCTTCACCCAACTGCTGCGCAGTGGGTCGATGAAGGATTGAGGTGGCGCCGTGCCCGTAGCATGGGCTACGTGCACGGCGCCAGCGGCTTCAGGTAGCTGGCTGCTGGAGGTTCGATGCAGACTTGCGGCGCCCGGCCAGCGTCGAGCTGCAGATGAACATGGTGAAGGCATAGGGCATCCAGACGATGGGCCGCTGGTAAATACTCAGTGCGAACAGCGCGAAGAACAGCAGCACCCACAACCGGCGCTTGGCATTATGCGTAATGGCCAAGGTCAGGCTGATCATGCTCAGGGCGAACAACAGCGCCCCTATCAGGCCGAAGTCCGTGAGCAATCGCGTGACAACCTGGGACACCCCGCCATACACCACGCTGGAGTCAGCGCCCATGCCGAACAGCAAGGTTTTGGTGTCAGCATCGAAATAGCGCGCCAACAGTTTGTCCATTTCCGGCAGCGACCGGTTATTGAGGTACTGAGTCTGGCGAAGGTGCTGCTCTGGCTGCTGGGTTGCCGGCACTTGCGGCGTTGTCGCAGCATCACTGGCTGACCCGTTGGCGGAGTCGGCGGCGGGTGAGAACAGTAGATCCCCACTCTGAGTTACTGCTTTTTCATCCGCTGCCTGCGCGGCTGCCTGCGCGACAGGTGGTGGCGGCGGTGCGCTGGGCTTGATGATGCCCAGCACCAGCAGGCCGAACAGGCCAAGCACGGCCAAGGGCAGCAACGTGATCGGTGAACGGGCCTGTACCAGGCGGAACAGGAAGCCCAGCGATGCCATGACGATAAATGCCAGCGAGAACGACAGTACGCCGCCGACGAAGATGATCAGAAACGGGAAGGGCTTTAGGCGGAACCGGTTGCCCGCCAACAGGAAGGCGGCGAGGGTGCCGACCATGCCAGGTTCATCGTACATCGCGCACAGCCGGTACAGTTCGCCTCCCCAGGGAAGCGACAGGTTGTTGCCCGACAACAGCAACGCGCCCGGGGCATGCAAGTAGTACCCGCCCGCTTCGGCCATTGTCGGGTTGAGCAGGGGCACGCGGTCCAGCGTAATGGGGATGTTGGCGATGGCACACAGGGATACAACGATGCCAGGGATCAGGCTGATAGCGAAGATCCAGCCAAACCACTGCAGCACCTTGCCGCGTCGCTGGTCGGAAAATACACACAATGCCATCAGCGTTGGGAGTACGAAATACCAGCGCGTGGTGGTGCCGTCGATCTTGGGTAGCATGCTGATATAGACCACGAACAGGCAGATCAGGATGAACCCTGGCAGCTCGCGCCGGCGTGGCCGATCACCGAGCAGGAATGCAGCGACGGCCAGGCAACCCGAGAGCAGCCCTGCAACCGCCATATGGCGCAACGAATACCAGAGAAAATACGGGTTCAGCGTCACCCACGCACACAGCGCAAAAAGCGGCGCTACGCATGCATCGAGGGACGGGGTCGCGCTGTAAGTCCTGATAGCTGCTGTCATCGTAGGGGATCTGCCTGATCACACCTGGGCATGCCGCTTGCTGGGTTCAGCAGCGGCATGTGCCTGGTCTGTAATAATGAGGGTTGACCTAACTGTGACAAAAGTTGAGCGAAAGTGTGCGCTACAAAACACGACGTTCGTCGGAATTTTCTTACAACTGCGACAGGGGCTAAGGGGTCGGTATGAGGGATGCCTGACCTGGCCGTGGCGCAGTCACCAGGATGCGTGCCAGATATAACCCTGCGATGAAACCCAGCAGTTCGATCAGGAAGAAGAACTGCACGCGAGGGAAGTTGGTTTGCACCACCAGATACGCCAACGCTACGCCTATGGTGGCTTGGGTGAAGATATTGCCGACCAACTGGCTGGCCAGCCGTTCGGCCAGGGTGCCGACCAGGAACAACAACGCCAGGCCTCCTGCCAGCAAGGCAAGATTACCGCTGTAGAGCAGGATGGCAATCGGGCCCGGAATGGTCATGAAGGTGAAGTTTTCGAAGGTTTGGTACTGCGCATCCGACATCCGCTGGTAAATTGCCTGGGTGCCGCTTTCCGGGCGCTCGGCGAGGCTGCGGACAAACAGCGGCCAGCCGGTGTCCTCGTGGCTGACGACCGCCAGTACGCCTTCCAGGCCTACCCAACGGTCCACCACCAGCTTGCTCAGTTCCATGAGCATGCCTTTCCAGCGTTCGCGCTTGATCTGTGCTGTTTCTTCGGGTGGCATCACGGGCAGCGGTACTGCCTGGGTGGCGATGCGCAACAACGGCATGGCGGGGGCGAGCATGGCCGTGACGGCTTGGGCGGCGTCGGCGGGGACCAGGGTCATGCCGCCAAGCGCGAGGTTCGGTTGGGCGCTGGTTTGGTTGGCGGCGCTGGCCAGTAGCTGGCTGCTGACGGCAACCGGTGCCCCGACCGGCCTGGCCTGGGCGAACGAATGCAGGCGATCGGCGGAAACCAGCAGCAGCGAGGCCACGAACAGCGCTGCGGTGACGGCCAGGATCCTGGCCCACTGGACCACGCGTAACGCCGTGACCAGCTCACGGCTGTGGGTAAGGTAGACCACGAACGGAGCCGCGACGTGGAGGATCATCTGCGCCCGGCTGCCCATGGACACCGCCGTTATCGCGCCTTCCAGAATGAGGATGTAGAACAGCACCTCCAGCTTCATCCTGCGTGCCTGCACCAGCCAGTAACCCAGGGTGGCCAGGAGGATCAGGTTGCCCCAGGCGATCATGAACGATACCAGCACATAAACGACGCTGGGCAGCTTGAGGGCGGGTTCGGTGCCTACCTTGAGAATGGCGTACTTGAAGTTGAGTGCCAGCAGCAGGCCAGTCAGCGCCAACGCCAGCCACAGGGCGGGCACCAGCAGTGCCCGGGGCTTGTCGACAGAGATGGCCACCGGGGGCCGTTGGCGTGAGGCGATGGTTTGGCAGACCAGCAGTGTGGCGAAGGTGATGTTCAGCGCCATCAGCGCGGCGTCCCACAACTGCGGTGAGTCGTCGAAGGCGCCTATCGGTTCGATGAACTGGGTATCCAGGATGAAGTGCAGCACCAGCTTTGCCCAGCAGCCAAGGATCAGAAAGGCCAGCAGGAAGAACGAAAAGAAGCTGGTGCGGTTGTTCAGCACGCTGCGCACCAGCAGCGCTGCCAGCGCGCCATTGAGCAACAGCGGCAGCAGCGAGGCTGGATAATTCAAGGCTGCTGCGACCGTGGCGATGGCCACGACCATCATCGCCGTGACTTGCAGGTAGCGATTGCCCAGCAAGTGCCCTTGGACAGCTTGAATCATTGACGCACCCCGGTGTTGCTGTTCAGTTGAGTGTTGCGCTGACGCTGCCCTGGCCAAGGTTCAGGCTTTGGATTTAGGCCTGACGATAGTCAATACATAGCTGACCATCTTGCGCGACAGGAGCGAAGAAGGGTCGAGCAGGGCCGCCTTGCCCATGCGCGCCAGGAACAGCGTATAGCGGCCAGAGAAGCCGTGCATGAAGCCAGACAGCATCAGGGCATTGGCCAGCGCCTTGCGCTTCCAGCCCAGGATGGAGGGCGACAGCCCGCGCGTCTGGTACAGGCTGTTGATTACCCGCAGCGGCTCGTCGGAGCGTTCGGCGTTGCAAGGGTTGTAAGTGGTCGAGCCGGAATGGATGCGAAAATCTGCAAGCGGTGTCGGCACGCGGGTAAAAGGCCCGTGTTGGCAAAGACGCAGGAAGAAGTCCATGTCGGGGATGTTGCGCAGGCCAGTGTTCCAGCCGCCCACTTGCTCCCATACCGAACGGCGGAACAACGCCCCCGGCCCAGGCAGGCACTGGAAGTTGGCGATCAGCAGGCGCTCTTCATAATCAGGGGTGTGCACGGTGCGTACAGGTTTGGAGTCTTCGTCTATGACGCAGAAGTCCGGGTAGGCCAGCACCGCCTCGGGCGCTTTGGCCATGGCGGCGACAATGGCCTCGACCGCGCCCGGATGCAGCCGATCATCAGCGCTGAGGTAGCCCAGCAGCTCACCGCTGCTCTGTTGCCAGCCAAAGTTCATCGCTGCGCTCTGCCCGGCGTTGGCCTGCCGATAACGAATGAAATTGCCCGGGTGCTGCTCAAGCAGGGCAGGGGTCTCGTCGCTCGAACCGTCGTCGACGACGATCAGCTCGACATGCGGATAGGTCTGCGCAAGCACACTGTCGATCGCATCCAGCACATAACGCCCAGTATTGTAGGTAGGAATGACGATCGAAACCTTGGGCTGTATGTTACTGGCGACCATGAGAGACCTTTCGACGGTAATAAAGGCGCACGAAGCGGCGCAATGAAGTGTAATCCGCAGTGGTGTTCAGATTGAATATCCGCTTGACGCAATAGATTTGCGCCAGTGACTGGCAGACCCCGCCGAGGCTGTATACCACGGCTAATCCGATGATTCCATACAGCCACATCGCCAGTAGCCCGGCGGCGATCATGCACGCGCCACTGACTACCGAAATGCGCATGGCGACATGTTGCTTCTGCAGCATCATCAGTACGAATCCGGCAGTGCCTGCGTAGGTCTGCGCCAGTTGCGACATGCCCAATATGGCGAAAATATAGTAAGCATCGGCATAGTCGCTGGACCATACGTGGGTCAGCAAGAACTGGCCGCACGCAATGAACAGCAGATAACCCACCAGGCCGAGCAGCGTCGCAGCGCCGGCACCGACCCCCAGCACGCGTTGCAGGTAGCGCTTCTTGCCACGCACCCAGATGCGCCCGATCGATGGTGCTACCACGGTGTTGATCACTGCCAGCGGTATCAGTACCAGCGCCGCCAGGCGCGTGGCCAGGCCATAGATGGCCAGCCCTTCGGCATCGCCAAACCAGGCGATGATCCACAAGTCGGCCTGCGACATCACGAACAGCACCACGGTGGTGGTGAGGTTGGGACGGGTTTCCCGTAGCAGGGTGGCATAACCGATGTCTGTCGCGGGCTTGCTGGCGGCTTGCGCCCGATACCAGCGCCTGAGGCTGTAGGCACCCAGCAGCGCGGTACAACTGGCCCCCACTGCGCCCGCCAGGACCAGCATGTCGAGGTTGAGTTGCAGTTCGCCCCGCCAGGCAAGGATGACGGTCGCCGCACTGGCCACACTAGCCCCGGTGGTGAGGAAGCTGGCCTGTACGAAATGGCCAAGCGCCCGGTGCTGCTCGGACAGGATGGTGGTCATCGCGGCCAGGACCATGCTGATCGAGACCAGGGGGGCAATGGCGTGAAGCAGACGCAGCAAGTCGGCGCCTTCATAGCGCGAAAACACCTGCATGAAGAGGTTGAAGCCGATCGCCAGTGCCAGGGTGGAGAGTACGGCAATCAGCAGTGTACGGCGGATTACCTGCTTCACCTGCCCGCTATCGCGGTGCCCTTGGGCTGCGGAAATACAGGCTGGTGCGGTGATGCTCAAGCCCAGTTGCCCCACGGTGGCGAGGGCAGCGATCAGCGATTGGGCCAGAAAAAACACGCCTACCGAAGCCTGCGGCATGGTCAGCGGAATGATGATGCCGGTCAGGGCTCCCGCCCCAAGAAGCAGAAAACGGCCAAATATAGCGGCAATACTCGCGGCAATCGGGGAGGAGAGCGCGTTGGTGACTTTCCCTTTGGACATGAGTTCTTATTGGCACTTGAATGGGAGCAGGGATTCTGTTTTGTTTTGCAAACCCTGTCCATGGTCTGCAAGCAGCGAGCTTAGGGCACTTTGATATCGATTAGCCGATTTGTAGTTTTCTTTCAGATTCTTTAGGGTCGTGTGCATTGAGTCAGTTTGATGACGCGCAATAGGCTATTGTGTCGTCGTTCAAGGCTGGTTTTTGTCGGAAATTTCATCGCGTGATGCAGATGCCTTCCGTTGTCATGCGATCTATCCGATAGTAATAGCCAATAAACCAAAAAAAGCGATCAGGTGAGAATGAGAGTACTTTTGACTGGCGCGTCCGGCTTTGTGGGCGCAGCGGTGCTGCAGGCGCTCAGTCGCAACGCAAATGTCGAAACCGTCGTACCTTTGCGTTCACCCCTGCGCCATGTGCCTGCCGGGGTCATCACTTACCCCATTGGCGATCTCACAGACGACCAGACAGCCGAATTGCAGGCGCACAAGCCCGAGGTTGTCGTGCATTGCGCATCGCGGGTGCATGTCATGTCGGATACCGCCGTCGATCCGTTGGCCGAATTTCGCCGGATCAACGTCAACGGCACCCTGGCGTTAGCCCGTGCGGCGAGTGCTGCTGGTGCCCGACGTTTCGTCTTCGTCAGTTCGATCAAGGTCAATGGCGAGCAGACCGAACCCGGCAAGGCGTACACCGCAGACGACCTGCCACGCCCGGTCGACCCATATGGCGTCTCCAAGCACGAGGCAGAGCAGGGCTTGCTGGCGCTCGGCGCACAGACCGGCATGCAGATCGTCATCATTCGCCCTGTGCTGGTGTATGGCCCGGGCGTGAAGGCCAATTTCCTCAGCATGATGCGCTGGCTCGACCGTGGTGTGCCCTTGCCCTTTGGTGCCATCCACAACCGCCGCAGCCTGGTGGCGCTGGGCAACCTGGTCGACCTGGTGCTGACCTGCATCGACCACCCGGCAGCCGCTGACCAAGTGTTTCTGGTGAGCGACGGCGAAGACCTGTCCACCACCCAACTGCTCGGGCGCATGGCCCACGCGTTGGGCAAGCCGGCACGTTTGCTGCCGGTGCCGGCCTGGGTGCTGAGCAGCGCTGCCAAAGCGTTGGGCAAGGCCGCGTTGTCGCAGCGCCTGTGTGGCTCATTGCAGGTGGACATCGGCAAGACCCGCGAATTACTCGGTTGGCAACCACCTGTGAGCGTGGATGCGGCACTTCTGGCAACTGCCAGGCACTATCAGGAAAACGACAAGAAATGATGCTTTTGTGGTCTCTGCCCGCTGTACTGGTGCTGTCCTTGTTGATGACCGCAGGCCTGCGCCGCTACGCCTTGGCACGCAGCGTCATCGACGTGCCCAATGCCCGCAGCTCGCATACCGTACCGACGCCCCGTGGCGGTGGTGTCGCCATTGTCCTGACCTTCCTGCTGGCCATCGTCGGGCTTATGCTGACCGGCGCCGAGGGCATCCACTCGCTCGTCGCGCTGGGTGGTGGGGGTGCCCTGATCGCGATCATCGGCTTCATGGATGACCACGGCCACATTGCCGCACGCTGGCGCCTGCTCGGGCATTTCGTCGCCGCAACCTGGATGCTGGCATGGATGGGCGGGTTGCCACCGCTGACACTGTTCGGCTGGGTGCTGGACCTGGGGTGGCTGGGCGGTGTGCTCGCTGCCGTATACCTGGTCTGGTTGCTCAACCTCTACAATTTCATGGACGGCATCGACGGCATCGCCAGTATCGAGGCCATTACCGTGTGCCTGGGCGCGGCGTCGCTATACTCTCTGACGGGCCTGGGCAGCCATGCCGTCCTGCCCTTGCTGCTGGCCGCTGCTGTCGCCGGGTTCCTGTTCTGGAACTTCCCCCCAGCAAAAATTTTCATGGGCGACGCAGGCAGCGGTTTCCTCGGTATCGTCCTCGGCGGCCTGTCGCTGCAAGCTGCCTGGGTTTCACCGCCGATGCTCTGGTGCTGGCTGATTCTGCTCGGCGTGTTCATTGTCGATGCGACCTACACCCTCGTCAGGCGCTTGTTGCGCGGCGACAAGGTCTATGAGGCTCATCGCAGCCATGCCTATCAGTTTGCTTCCAGGGAATTCGGCAAGCATCTGCCGGTCACACTCGCGGTTGCCGTGCTGAACCTGTGCTGGCTGCTGCCGATCGCGTTCTGTGTTGCAAAGCTTGGCCTGGATGGCGCCGTGGGCGTGGTGCTGGCCTATATCCCATTGATTGTGTTGGCGGTCCGCTTCCACGCAGGCGAATGTGAAGATTGACACTAAGGTAATGTGAGCAACTCGATGTCAGGGAATTTCTGGAAACGTTTCAGAGGAGCGATGGATAAGGTGCGCGCTAAACTGCTTGCTCTACCTCGTAGGCATAAACGCTTGCTGCAGGTGTTGACCGACATCGTGCTGATCTGGGCCGCCCTGTGGCTGGCCTTTGTGGTTCGCCTTGGCATCGATGAGCTGGCCAACCCCATCATCGACCACGGCTGGCTGTTCCTCACCGCACCGGTGGTAGCCATCCCCCTGTTCATCCGCTTTGGCCTGTACCGCGCGGTGATGCGCTACTTCGGCAACGACGCGCTGATTGCCATCATCAAGGCCGTGACCCTGTCGTCGCTGATCCTGGGCTTTATCATCTACTGGGCCAGCAACCATCAGAACGTCGTACCCCGGTCCATCACCTTCAACTACTGGTGGCTGAGCCTGATCATGATCGGCGGGCTGCGCCTGGCCATGCGCCAGTACTTCCTCGGCGACTGGTTTGCAGCCGCCGTGCAGCACGTGCCTTTCGCCAGTCGTGACAACGGCCTGCCCAGGGTTGCCATTTATGGTGCTGGCGGTGCCGGCAACCAGCTGGTCGCCGCCTTGCGCACCGACAAGACATTACGCCCAGTAGCGTTCATCGACGATGACACCAGCATCACCGATCGGGTAATCGCCGGCCTGCAGGTTTACCGCCCCGAACAATTGCAGGAAATGATCGACGCCACCGGCGCCCAGGAAATCCTCCTGGCCATCCCGTCATCCACCCGCACCCGACGCCGCGAAATCCTCAACTTCCTTGAAGGTTATCCGCTGCACGTGCGCAGTATTCCGAGCTTCGTCGACCTGGCCAGCGGCAAGGTCAAAGTCGACGACATCCAGGAAGTGGACATTGCCGACCTGCTGGGCCGTGACACCGTGCCGGCGCAGGCCGACCTGCTGGAACGCTGCATCGTCGAACAGACTGTCATGGTCACCGGCGCCGGTGGTTCGATCGGCTCTGAGCTTTGCCGGCAGATTCTCGGCCAGTCGCCGAAAACCCTGCTGCTGTTCGACCACAGCGAGTTCAATCTCTACAGCATCCTCTCCGAGCTGGAGCAGCGCATTGCGCGCGAATCGTTGTCTGTGTGCCTGATCCCGATCCTCGGTTCGGTGCGCAACCAGGCGCAACTGCTCGACATCATGAAGACTTGGCGGGTCGAAACTGTCTACCACGCCGCGGCCTACAAGCACGTGCCGATGGTCGAGCACAATATTGCCGAAGGCTTGCTGAACAACGTCATCGGCACCTTGCACACAGCCCAGGCCGCCTTGCAGGCTGGGGTAGCCAACTTCGTGCTGATCTCCACCGACAAGGCCGTACGCCCGACCAATGTGATGGGCAGCACCAAACGCCTTGCCGAAATGACCCTGCAAGCCCTGAGCCGCGAAGTGGCACCGGTGCTGTTCGGTGATAGCGGCAAAGTCTCGCAGGTCAACAAGACCCGTTTCACCATGGTGCGTTTCGGCAATGTGCTGGGTTCTTCGGGCTCTGTGATCCCGCTGTTCCACAAACAGATCAAGGCCGGCGGCCCACTGACCGTTACCCACCCGAAAATCACCCGCTACTTCATGACCATCCCCGAAGCCGCGCAGCTGGTGATCCAGGCCGGCTCCATGGGCAAGGGCGGTGACGTGTTCGTCCTCGACATGGGCGAGCCGGTGCGGATTGTCGAGCTGGCAGAGAAGATGATTCACCTGTCCGGGTTCAGCGTCCGTTCCGAACGAAACCCGATGGGCGACATCGCCATTCAGTTCACCGGCCTGCGGCCAGGGGAGAAGCTCTACGAGGAGCTGCTGATTGGTGACAACGTGATTGCCACCCGGCATCCAATGATCATGAGTGCCAATGAAGATTTCATGTCGTGGGACGTGCTCAAGGATGCGTTGCGGGAGCTGTTGGCGGCGGTGGCGCATGACGACTTTGTGCGGGTTCGGCAACTGTTGCGGGAGACGGTGATCGGGTATGCGCCGGATGGCGAGATTGTGGACTGGATTTATCAGCAGCGGCGGTTGGAGCCTTGAGGTAATGAGCTAAGGGTAGGTGTTCGGGTGTGCGCCGGGTACTTCAATGCGGTTTGCAGATGTAAGTGCGTGGCGTGCCCGGATGAAGAATGACGCTTTCACTCTGCGCGGTGTGCTTGTGAGGTTGTCGGCACCCGCTCGTGAGCACCACGCGGCAGCCTTTGTCGTCCTTGGTGCCCTCAATATTTAGATATACAATTCGCGGCTGTCGAACGAAACGAGCCGGGATGTCGATGTCTACAATCAGGGTTGATATACAAGTCCTAAGGGGACTTGCCGTTGCATTTGTGGTGCTTGAACACTTGGCGATCCCTGGATTTCAGTATGGATACCTGGGTGTAGATATTTTCTTCGTGATCTCAGGCTTCTTGATCACATCGATTGTGTCCAAGGGACTGGCGCGCGATAACTTTTCATTCAAGCAGTTCTACCTCCGTCGAGCAAAGCGCCTGCTACCGGCGTCTTTCGTTACCCTCCTGGCGACAATCATTGCAGCTAAATTCTTCCTGCCACCGATGCAGATCGAATCGATGAAGCAGCAAGTCATTGGCGCGTTGACGTTCTCCACGAACTTTGTATTGCTTAGCCAAGCTGGATATTTCGATATCGAATCCGCCACCAAGCCACTGCTGCACATGTGGTCGCTGGCGGTAGAGGAGCAGTTCTACTTCGTCGTTCCTGCGCTCCTGGCTTTCACGCCCGCCAAGCATTGGAAAAAGATCCTCATTGTGCTTGCCATTGCAAGCTTCATGGGTTGCCTCTACCTTTCTGCAAGCAACCCGTCAGCGGCGTTCTACTTGCTCCCCACTCGAGCATGGGAGCTACTCATTGGTAGTGTCGCGTCGATGGTCGTTAATAACGGCATTGTCAAAAGCGTCTCGTTAAAACTGGCAGTACCTGCTTTTGCGGTTCTGTTGGCGTCGCCATTTGTTAACTCGGGCCTTTCGCATCCGGGCCTCGATGCCGTGGTGGTTTGCTTTGCAACGGCGATTATACTGCTGGCCAATCACCGTTTATTGAATGGTCAGGCGCGGATGCTGTTCGTCAATAAGCTTGGCGATCTTTCGTATTCGCTGTACCTCGTTCACTGGCCAATAATCGCGTTGGCTAATGCCTCGATCGATACTGATAGCCTGGTTGTCAAAGGTACATTACTCGCGGCATCGCTCTTGTCGGCTATTGCGTTGCACAGGTGGATAGAAGAGCCGTTCAGGAAGATGCCTTATGGCTTCAAGCCGTCGATGGTCGTTTTCCCTGCGCTGACCCTAGCGTTGTTCGGTCTTTCGCATACGTTCCTGAAGGGCCAGTCTGCTGAGAAGATAAACGAACTGTTCGCTCCAAACTATGGGCTTGACAGGTCCTGCGGTGCCAATATTTATAAAGATACTGAGCAGTGCCGGACTTCGGCAAACCCCAAGATTATTGTTTGGGGTGACTCTTTTGCCATGCACAACATTCCAGGGATGTTACAGTCGCAGAAAATCGACATTCGCCAGGCTACCCGCAGCGCATGCGCGCCCTTCTTGAACGCAGCGCCCAATACAAAGCGTAGCGACTTCGAGGTGCAGGCGCGGCAGTGTGTAGGGTTCAATGACAGTGCTTTCAAATTTATTAGTGAGCACCCATCGATTACGACCGTTATTTTGGCAGGGTCGTACGGGCAGTATGTGCAGGATACATTCGAGACGATTTCTTTTGACGGGGGCGGTGCGATGCAAATCGCTAAATCGACACCCGAACGTGCGAAGCAAGATATGCACAATGTTGTCGAAAAGCTTAAATCGCTTGGAAAGGACGTGGTGATTATCTCGCCTCCACCACGTATTGATAACGCGCTTGTTTCGTGCATTCAGAATGAAGTGGCCAAGCCCTCATTCTCTGATCCGTCGGCTAAATGCATGCTGGCAAGGTCAGCCTTTGACCGGGCGAATAAAAAGATGAATGACCTGATGAAATACGCTGAAACGGCCCTGGGTGCCAAGGTGGTGTACTTGTCTGATGTCTTGTGTGACGAAAAGGCGTGTAAAACCATCATTGATGGGGTCCCCATCTATCGTGACAATGGGCACCTGAGCATTACAGGTTCGGTAAAACTGTACCAGAAAATGCCCAATATCCTCGCCGGCGTGAAAGGCAAGACGTAGGGCTGTCCGGGTATTCGATGAGTGGCATGCAGTGGTTGCTCTAATGGCGGCCACTGCTTGAAGGTCAGATATCAGCGTTGGGTTTGCCTTGCCTGGTTAACGTGTCAGGCAACTGACGCTTCGTTTACTGGAAGTTTGTTGATCTTGCGGGTCCTTGTAAAATGCCACCACTACGAGTTCGCCAGGTGTATCAGGGATAGGGAATCGTGCGCGCGGTGACGGCTCGTACCAGCGTACATCATGGCGAACGCCATCAATCAGCAAATAGAAAGCAAAATTTCCATTTTCATAGATCTTGCCGTCCATGACCAATGAGCAATGCGCGAAAATTTCACTTTCTGTTCTGTAAGCCGCCACCGTGATTTTGGCGCCGTCGGACACCAGGGGGGCTTTGCCTGACGCGTCGTTGATCGCGGGGTTATCACCACCAATCGACTTTTGCTTGGAGGTTAACTGCGAGAGTGCTTCTTTGTAATAGCCCTCACAATAATGGAAGGGCGATGCGCCCCAGCGATGAGACTCATCGGCGGTTAGAAGTTCGGGCGGGAAGGTGAGGAATTGGTTGTCTTCCAGCTGGCTATGAAGCGCAGCATACATCCATTCCAGCTCCTGGTTGGCCTTGTTTACTGCAGTAAGGGTAACTGGGAAGTTTGAATCGCTCGGTGTTTCAAACTGGGAAGCCCAGTAGACTTTATTGACAAGTACGCTGTCCAGCTTGTTGTGCTGCTTCAGCAGCTCAATGAACTTTTGCATGCCTTCAAGCCACAGCGCTCTGCGTTCTTCAGTGCCTTGCTGAATTAATCGAAACCCTTGTATGTCGCTGTCAGCCAGCAGGCCGCTTTCGGTAAGCTCGCTTGAGTGGGTGATGACTTGGCCTGTCGGCAGGGCGACGAGGTCGAACCGCTCGTCAATCAAGTCGATCAATATGATGTCGGCGCTGGACAGTCGTTCAGGCTGCAGGATCAGCTCTTTGGAAAAGTCATACCCGACCATGCGTCGTCGGAAAGCTGAGGGTATACGGTCTAATGCCGCATCATTGGCATAGGGCGAGCTCGACAGTGACGCCATTGAAGACCTGGCAAAGTAATCGGTTAACTTAAAGACCCGGCTATCCTCTAAGTTGAATATATCTCTGGATACACAGCTACCGTAAATCAGTAAGTTCTTGATCACTGTTCCTGTCAGCCTCATGTGGTGATGTTTCAAACAGCAATCCATAAGCGGGCATGCTGCGTACGTCTCGGACAATCCATTATCCCTAGGCTCCAGTAGGAATGCAACGCAGTCGCGCTCTCGGGCTGGAGTACATGCGTACTCTTAACAAGCATTCAGTTAACGCTCGGGATGTCCCGCGATGAGGGGGTCGAGATGGGGGGAACCCAATGACGCGCCTTTGGCCTCGCTTGGGTTCCTGCTGCACTGCACGTCGCTATCGATCATATCGATTTGAGCGGGGTGTACAACTCGCGTGCAGTTGCTCTTCCCGCGGCATAAACCTCTTTCTCGCGGTCCTTGATTGACTCACGGTAGAACTTATCAAAAGCTTGATACGTGAGTTTTAGTTGCTCATCATCCGTGGCTTCGGACAGTTGCTTGGCAAGATGGACTGCTCTCGCTTGCCCGTAATCCGGAAGTTGTGGGGCTTCAATCGAGTAGGAAAAAAACTGATTATCTAAAAGCTGGCTGCCCAGATTTTTCGACATTGTTAAAAGGGCTTGTTCGATGGTTTCATCGACAAATCCCATGTTTGTCAGTTTTCTGAATTTTAGCAGTGCAATCAAGGCGCCGATGTGGCCGTTATAAATCCGGAAGCGCATGGTGCCGTCCGGCTGGGTTTCAGTGCCTAACTTCTTGAAATGCTCTGCGTCTGTCTCCAGGGGGGTGAAGACATATTCGTAAAGCCAGAGGTCGCCACGCGAGTCTTTCTCGGATAGCTTGAGGTTGGTGTCTTTGGATGTTATCGTCGAAATGAGCTTCAATGCTTTGTTTAAATGTTTCTCATCATGGGTGGCTTCAAATATGCGCATGTAGCCGTAGGCGGTGTACGCATTCATGAAGGCGCCATAGAAAGGTTTTTTCATGGTGGCCCAATACATTGGGAATGAAAAATCGTTTCTGATGTAGTTGTGATTGCCCAGTGTGTCAGTGTAGATAGAGGCCGCCAGGTCCAGGTAGTCGATCTGGTCGAGTATTACTTTTGACGGGCCCTGAATCTTGCAGGCGCTCGCCAATGCGCAGGCATTAATAGCGAAGGCGAAAGGGTTGAAGGGTTGATTGAAATCAACCACATACTGCTCTGGCCATTGCCTGTATAGGTCGAGGTGATGCTTTGGTTTCCACTTGCCGCCTTGTGGGCCCGTTCCCATGGCTCTGTCGAACCAGTCGGTAGTGAGCGCTTCGTAGTTAATGTGCATAGGTAGCCTAACCTGAGTGTGGGGCGCTGACAGATTGATTATTATTGATGCGCTGGGCGCTGATTGTGTGAGGATTGATTGATCGTTTATGCAGGTATAAGTCTGTTGGGGGGCACAGACCCAGGGGGGCGGAGCGCAATGCAGGTCAGTGATTGATACTGAAAGATATTCCCACTGTGAGTGCTCGGCAGTGGGAATATTCGTCTTTCGATGCGCGGGTGCCGGAGCAGCTTATTGCTGCTTTTCTTGCCAGTAGATGCTCACCAGTGCTGGGTTTTTATCATTGATCAAAACACCAATGGTTGGCGAGTTTTTCTTCATGTAATGGACTTTAACTGCCGCGGATTCAGCGTTTGGCTGCTCGGCAGCAACATACCCCAGTGCGCGGAAGCGCTCGTCGACTTTAGCCTTGGTTTCAGCTTGAGCCAGGTTGTACTGGATTTCGAAAGTCTTGAAAGTACCGTTTTCGATAGGTTTGGTAACATTTTTTGTCATGTTACCTTCGAGCGTCAGCTTTTCGCCGGAAGGAAGTTGGATGTCAGTCCCTTTTTCTTCATTGCAGCCGCCCAAAGCGAGCAGGCAGGACAAAACCGCGACGTAGGTGATTTTTTTCATGTTAAGCGTTAGACCTTGGGTTTGTTAATTTAAATTTAAACTCTGAATTCTAGCAAACTTGTCGACCCTTGACTATTCAGTTTGCTCGAACTCCGAATGCTTGGGTGATGTGGTCAGCAAGTCGAAGGCCATCCTCCTTTTGATAGCTGTTCGCGAGTATTTTTGTATGAAATCATTTCGAGCTGTGGGGCCCAGTTCCAGGCTCCTGAATGATCTGATAGCGGCTTCGAGATCACAGGGGCTGAATACGGCCGTATTGTGAATGCGTCTGCTTGCAAATCGACCTGGGTACCCGGACAAACCTGCCAAAATAGGTTTCTGAGTTGCTGCGTACTCGAACAGCTTGGAGGGCAATACTCGACGGAACGCCTTCATGTCATTCAAGTGCAAGAACAGTACATCGGCTTCACGATAAAGCTTCAATAAAGAGTCACGTTTCATCGGGGGCGCGAGATAGACGTTCGTCACCTGCTCGCGAGCCAGTGCTTTCTTCAAGCGCTCGATGGCCCCGCCAGATCCGATCAGATGAAAGTCGGCTTCATCCTCGAGGTGCTTGGCCAATTGCGGCACAATGAGGTGCAGGCCTTGCCCGGTACCAATATTGCCTGCGTACACAATTTTCAATCGGCGTGGTAGCGCAGGCAGGTATTGCGTGACGACCGGTGCCGGCGGCAACGGCGGCGGCGTGAGGAAGAGCTCATCAATCCCGTTGGTATGCAAGGTGAATACCTTGTCGGGGTAGCGCTTGTTAAAATAGGGCGTAAACCCAGGTGAAATAAGATTAACTTTGTCAGCCTGTCGGATCGTGCTAGCTTCAATGGATGAAAAGACAACAGAAGCTAGTTTGCCGAGGGTAGGTGGCAGTACCCCTTGCAAGGTGTCGACAAAAATATCTCGAATGTCCAGATACAGCTTGGTACCTGTTTTTCGGGAGATGTAAGCGCCCAGCGAGGCTGTCATCAAGCGCGAAGAGGTGGCAAAGATCAGGTCGTACTGTTTGCTGTTGGCTACTTTGCATACTTGGTAGGCAAACGAACCGAATGAAAACGCCTGGTCAATGAAACCACTTTTATGGGCAGGCACCGCCAGTCGCCTTACGGTCAGGCTTGGCGACTGCTCAAAGCTCGAGGCCGTGGTCTTGAAGGTATGGTACCGGTTGGGCTGTGTGGTAACGACATCAATTTCCACATGGTCGCCGACATTATCCAAGAGTGCTTTTACCAATGCCTCGGCACGGAAGGAGCCTGCCGACAGGTCCGGCGGGTAGTAAAAACTCAAAAAGAGAATGCGTGTCTTCACGGCCGGGTTACCTGGTGTGAGCGTGGGTGAGCAGCACCCGCTCGTAGAGATCAACTAAACACTTTTCCTGGCTTTCCCAATTCAAGTTTTGCGCCGTCTTCCTGGCGTTGCTGGCGAACCGTGCGCGCAGCGCGGGGTCTTCCAGCAATTGAATGATTGTGCGGCTGAGGGCTTGCTCGTTATTGGCCGGTACCAGCAGGCCGATGTCATTGCTTCTGACAATTCGGCGGATTTCAGGGAAGTCAGTGGCAATCACCGGTAGCCCGGCGATTACATACTCGAAGAGTTTGTTCGAATCCGTGGTGTAATGATTGAGGCAGGTGTTTTCAATAGGCTGCACACCCACGTCGGCAGAGGCCGTATAGCTTGGCAGTTCGGCCAGGGCCACCGTTGGAATGAAATGCACTTTGTGCTGCAGGTTCAGTTCTTGCGCCAACTGCGTGAGCGGTTGGGTCAACCGGCCTCCGCCGATCAGCACAAAGTAACAATCAGGCACGTGCTGCGCCGTGCGGACCAGTTTTTCCAGCCCGCGGCCTTGCTGTAAACCACCTTGATAAAGAACGA
Source organism: Pseudomonas sp. SWRI77 (assembly GCF_014269105.1). NCBI lineage: Bacteria > Pseudomonadati > Pseudomonadota > Gammaproteobacteria > Pseudomonadales > Pseudomonadaceae > Pseudomonas > Pseudomonas sp. SWRI77. Next base: position 54,043 of record NZ_JABWRV010000018.1, read on the forward strand.
TCGGCCACGGCTCGACCAGGCCGAGCTCTTCTCGAATGCGGTTCGAGGGTGGGCTTTCAATCAGCCTAGGTCGGTTTTGTAGAACCAATGGCCGCTCCACGCCATAGGCGCGAGCAAAGTACTTGGCCCGTGCATCGGTTGTGGTGATCGTGCCATTTGCCGAGGGCATCAGCTGTTTTTCTACAAACCCGACGACCTTCCGCAGGCTCTTGTAGCCTTCTCGGCTGGTACTGATTTCGTGTGCGTCGTACACCAGCCTGGCGCGTGACAATTTTGCTGCCAGCCAGGCGGTGGGCAGGGTATTGACGTCATGCGAGTGCACGACCGTCGCCCGGTACTCAAGCATCTTGAACAGCAGCGCGAGGTGCGTCCACCCGCGTGATACAGCTCTTAGAACGAGCAATTTCAGGCTGGGCTTCACCGGCGCGGACTGCTGAGACTCGCCACCGGCTTTCACCGCAGGCTGCAGGTTCTTCTTACGCAGTTTCCAAAGCGGCGAGCGGGCTACTCGAACTACTTCTATGCCATCGTCGAGCACCGCCTGCTGTTGGGTGACGCCTGGCGTGTGCAGTGCGAACACGCGAACTTGATATCCGGCCCGTTGCAGCGTTTGAGCTTCCTTCATCACGCGCGCGTCGTTGAGGAATTCATTCCATACAATCATCGAGACTTTCGTCATTGCGTCGCGCCCTCTACAGCTGTGGGTGTATCAAAAATCTCGATGCAGCTGACGATGTCAGGTGTCAATGCAAGGGCTGCCGAATAGTCTTTACGCACAATATGTCTTTCCAGCATGTACATCAGTGCAGCCAGCCAGACCTTTTGCTGCTCGGCGTTAGCAAGTGCCGGGCGCTGGTCGCTAGAGCCGAGCGTTTCGAAAAGCGCATCTTTTTGCGCGATTGGCCAACTGCAGCCAATCGCTTCAATGCGCCAGTTACTCCAGTGGCTGAGGACAAAGCCGGAGGAGGGGGACGCCAGTAGTGTGTTGTTGGTGACATCCAGGGGCACGATCTGGCGAGGAAGCTCGGCCAGTTGCCGGGTAATGCACGGCAGGGTGTTGATGATGCGCTCGACACGTTGAGTGTCGTCATCATTGATACAGGCCAGACGGAGCGAGCTGATCGTGGCTTCATCAAGACGTTGTTCGAGGTACAAGCGCGTGCGGGTGAATTGGGCAATCAGCTCTGCAGCGGGCTCCAGCAGTATCAGCCTCTTTGCCACGCCAAGTATGCCTTCGCCAATCTGCCGGCCGGCCAGCTTGTCAGACGCTTCAAATCGATAGACATGGCAATCTATATTGCTGACCTTGTAATGACCCACAAAGGGCAAGACTGGCAAGCCGCGTTGCGTCGTCAGCAGCGCCCGTTCCTGCAGCGCCGAGGATGAGATGTTGTTGCCAAACACTTTGACCAGCAGGCTGTGCTCAACGGCGTCATCGGCGAACTGCAGGGTGAAGGCGTAGATATCGGTAAAGCCCACCTGATGCCATTGCATCTGATAGCTGTCGACCGCCTCAGCATTCAGTTTTTGAAGCAGCTCGCGCACCCATTTGTCTCTGTTTTCTGCCTGCAGGATATAGTCCAAGCCATTGCTTTGCGGGCGCAGTTCGATGAGCGGCTGAGACTGATAAAACAGCGCATTGACCTGCCGATGCTGAATGCGCAGGCCGATAACGTCCAGCATCATGCTCGACAGCCGCTGCAAGCCCTGGCGCATGATCAGAACGGCGATGACGGCGTTGAAAATCTTGGTGTGCTGGAAATACAGGAAGTCAGTCACCAGGACGAAGAAACTCAGCAGGAACCCTGTTGCCGCCAAGGCATTCAGAATAGGGCTGTAGTGCTGGTGGAAGCTATCGCGAATGCGCTTGCTGTGGTTGTAGGCCAGCACGCAAACGGTCGATGCTACGGCCAGATACGCGAAAATCGCCAGCAGCAGGCTCGGGTATACAAAGGCAAGCGCCACCGTGCTCAAGCCGAAAAAAGCCCCCCCTGCCATCGCTCGGTTGAAGCGAGAGTAGGCGTTGGTGGCAATTTTTTCCTGGTTCTCGAACAAATTGAGCTTGGACGTGCGAGCGAGGAGGGTCTGGGTGCCTTTACGGCACAGCAGTGCGGTCGCCAGTTCCGCCAGCAGATAGGCGATATAGGAAAGGGCCGCCGCTGCCGTCAATGCATAGATCAAATGATCCTTCTCGAGCGTATGCAGGATCGAAGGAAAATAGGCAGGCGTTTTTTCTGAGCCCAGGAGAATGATGACTTTGAGGGGCAGGAAGAAAGCCAGTAAAAGAAATATCTGGCTCGCCAAAGTACTGATTTGCACCAGGCCGGTAATGATCGGCACCACCTTGACGAATTTCACGCCCAGGGAAATACACCAGCCGATGGTGGCTTTTATCTGCTGCTGAAGTTTCATGCTAACGTGAAACCGTATAAGCAAATGTGAGGTGCGCGTGCATTATTTTTCCTGCCAATAAATATTGGCGAGGGTCTCATGCCCACCTTCTTTGGCGCGCGTCACAAAAATAGCGCCGATCGGTGGCTGGGACTTTTTGTAATACTGCACTTTGAACTGGGTTGCATCATTGCCGATAATCTTGCGCGTGTAGCCGTTGTTTTTCAGGACAGCGTAAACGTCGTTTTCAGCGATTTTGTCAACGCCGGCATAGACGAACTCATGCATGCTCATGAAGCCCGCGCTGTTCGGTTTCTTATACGACTTCTGATGTGTACCCCGGAGGAGCACATAGGTAGCGTCACTCAGGCGCAGGGTGTTGGCCGATTTTTCCGCTGGCATCACCTCGCCTGTCGGTTGTTGATCGCAACCGGCCAACATCGTCAGGAGTGCAATAAGGAAGAGGTACGGTTTCATGATCTGATCACTTCAATTGATGATCCGCGCCAGCAATTGTTTGGCGAGGGTTCTGTAATAGGTGCCGTGGTAGTAATACGGGCAAAACGCCCATTTGTGCTCGTTTTTTGAGACGTGTTGCACCATCTTGGCAAATACTTGTTTGGCGATGGTTCTGTAGTACGGGCTGTCATAGTGATACGGGCAATAGGCCCAGCGAGGCGCCCCCCCTGCAATCAAGCCAGCGTCCTTGCCGCCGATTCTCTCGACTGGGATCGTCGAGTTCTCCAGGCCTTCCAGCATCGGGTCAATGATTGCATTGTTGAGGTCGATGAGGTTCTCGAAGGTGCTCCCGGCGAAGCTTGCAACGGTTTCCTTGCTTTTGTACTGGCTCGCCCAGTTGGCCTGGTGCACGAAAATGTTCGGGCACAGGCTAGCCAGGCGCTCAAGGAACATGGGCAGCGCCCAGGTGCGCAATTGCTTGGCCTCCTCACTCCAGGGGGCCTGCAACTTGAACTCGATACCGCAACGCGACAGGGTTTTGAGCATGAGCGGGCTGGCCGAAACGATGGAACTTCCAAGCGTTGCGATGCCGATGCTTTCGTCAAAGAAATCGACAATGACGATGTCGGGCCGAGCTTGCTCAAGCTGTTTCCAGTGGTCTTTGGAGGCGTCCCACTGAACACGTTTAGCCTCGGCGCCTTCGGTATCGACCTTGAACCGGGCATCAAGGCAGGGCGGTGCCATGTAAGAGATGACCGACGATTGAGACATGTAAAAACACACCTCGAAGCGTTCGAGGGCTTCTTGTTGAAACGTGAACAAATTGTGCGAAGCACTTGAACCGAGAATGGCAACGCGAATCTTCCCTGCCTTCGCTTTCACGGGGTTCGGGCGCGAGGCCTTCACTTCAAGGCGAGCTTTTTGCGACAGGAGTTTGTTCAATACTTCTTGGTCGGCACCAAAGACGTTCTGTTGTTCAGCCTTGATTTGCTGACGGACCGTATTTAGCTTCTCAAGGTATTTGTGCGGCATGCCCAGCGGAGACTCTCGCAGCAGCTGGGTCAGGTATTCAAGCTGGGTAGTCTGTAGGCCGAACCGCGCAAACAGCGCCGGATCAAACCCTTTCACGCACTCGGGCGAGCTGAGTATGCGTGCGCGCGCGCCAAAGAAGTACGAATCGCTGAGCGGGTGCTTGGTATACAGATAAAGCGGTTCCGCTCTGCTCAGATGAATGTGCTCGGCGGAAATCCGATGCTGTTCCAGCGTCGAGACGACCAGGTGGTGCGCATACTGAGTAATGGCGTGCGACTTGGGGCCTGCTGTCTTGTCCACCAGGGTCAGTGCAAGTGCCAGCGTGTCGTATTCGACCGGGCGATAGCACTCATCCGAAGGCAGGAATTCGATACCGTTTTTCAGCGATATCAGCAGCACCTCCGAGATGTTGTGCTCGGAGGTGGCCTCGGCCTGGATCAGGTCGATGACGTGCTCATCAATGCAGTCGTCATCATCCATGCGCGAAGTTACCAGGACCGCCTCGTCAACGTCCTTGATCAGGCGCAGGATTTCGCGACTGACCATAGAATAGTCGCTGACCCGAAGCGTGCGCGCATTCAGGCCAGAACCACGCAGCAACGTCTCCAGTCGCGTCCGGTGCAGTGTCGGCAGTGCTTCATCAACGAAGATGATCCATTCGAAACCCTGATTGCTCTGGTTGGCCAAAGACGGGAGGGCAGTATTGCTAAAGACCTCCAGCCTGTAGGACAGCCACAGTTCATCCTTGATGCCGATACCAAAATTGGTAAAAACGAAATGCTTCAAAGCGGGTTTCATCATCGTCTTCAATGATTCTGTATCACAGCAACTTCCCGCTCGGCCATCTTGACGCTGGCGCTTTGCTCGCGAACACGCTTGGCTGCAGCTTTGGACTTCACGACGAAGGTGCTGCCATTGAGGTACATGTCCTCGATCGCTTTCGCCAGTTGCTCGTGGCTTTCGGGCTCGACCACGTAGCCGGATTGGTTGTCGACGAACTCGGGTACTGCCGCGACGGCGGTAGTCACCGGTACCAGGCCTGACGACATGGCCTCATCACGGGATACGCCTTGGGTGTCCATGCGGCTCGGGCACAGGAAAATGCCGTAGTCCTTATGGGTTTGAGCGATCTCCGTGTGGTTGAGGAAGCCCTGCTGGATTTTCACGTTGGCGTAGCTGCGCAGCGGAGCCAGCGTTTCTTCAAACAGAGGGCCATCACCGATCAGGCAGAACTCCATGTCATTGAACCAGGGCTTGCTCGTCAGGCTCTGGATTGCCTTGACAGTCAGGTCGTTGGCGTAGGTCTTCGAGGTGTAAGGACGAATCGAGAGCACCTTCTTGCGCTGCTCGGCCGACTTTTCCCGATGGTCGAACAAGTCGGTGTTGATCGGGTTGTGAATGATCTCGTACTGAGCTTCCGGCAGGCGGAATCCCAGGTCTTCCATGACTTCTTCGGCGAAGTAGCGAGACACGAACACCAGCTTGAGGTTCGGGTGCATGGGTTGCAGCAGCCCACGCCAGAAGGTCATGCGTTTTTCGCTGGCGAGCTTGCCCAGGTGCAGTTGTTCGTCGGTCGCGAAGTTGAACTCACGACGCCACCAAGGCTGAATATCCGCGCCGTGTACCCAGACAGTGATGCGTGTGCTGTTCAGGAACGGACGCAGCACATTCCACATCTGCTCGTCGAGGAAATGCACGAGGATCGATTTGTAGCGATTCTTCTCGAGCATCTTCGTCAAGGTCGATGTGCAACCTGTGACTACATCGATGTTCTGGAACTCGTGGTAGCTCACGGTCTCATTGGGGCGCAAACGGAACACGTCTACATCGATACCGTGTTCCTGATAGGCCGTTACCCGGGTGTGCACGAACTTGTTGCGGTACAAGTCGGAGTAGGTCGGGTAGTGATTGGTCAGCAGCAGGTGCTCGCCACGGCCCATCATTTCAGAGGGCTGCAGGTTGCGATGCCCCAGCACCAGTGCTTTCAGGTCGGTGCTGCCCGCCGCGTAGGCGCGCAGGCCAAAACGCACGAACACAGCTTCTGGCGGAACATCGGCGGTCTGGTTGCGGTTCGGATACTGCATGACGTGGCTGATGCGCTGTTTGTCGGCATCCAGGAACAGCACGACCAACTGCAGGTTCAAGCCGGGTGTGCAGTCGAGGAACAGCTTCAGGCGGCCCTCTTCGCAACCCAGTTCATCCACACGGACTTCCTGTTGGGCGTAGATGTATTCGTGCTTGCCGTCTGCGAGCTTGGAGTGCACGCGCCAGTTATCGCCGTCGACGATCAGGTCCACGAACTTGTTGCGAATGACGCCAAACATGTCGGCCAAACCGCGGCCAGTGATCTCAGGCGCATCGTGGCTGACCTGCAGCGGCGCGATCGACTGTGCCCGGGCTTGCAGCTGATCGATGGTCATGCCCAGGTTCAGCTCGAGGTCGTTGACCTTGGTGCTGACAGCCTCGTGCTGTGCCGCGCCGTTCTCGCAGTAGTTGAACGGATCAATGGCCAACCCTTGAGCATGGGTGTACTGCAGTGATGGCAGGTTCTTCAGCCAGCTGCGCAGGGGTTGGGCGGCGACGATCTCGGTTGCCACCAGCGAACGGCGGGCGGCAAGTGTTTGCGTCGGGCGGTAGGCCTGTTCGTTGGACAGCAGTTCGGCTTGCTGGCCTTTGCAGGTGAAGTGTGCAGCTTTACCAATCACCTGGGCCCGACTGTAGCGGGTTGCCAGTGCCAGGTCGAGCAGGTAGTTGGGGCCGTAGTAGTCGCCAGGCACGAAGGCGGCAACCCAAGGGGTATTGCCGACCAGCTCACCGAGAGAACTCTTCTTCAGTTGGGCAGGCTTGAGCACCAGGATTCGCGGGTCGTCAGTCACGATGCTGCTCTGGTAGGCATCGCTGATGATGACCATGCGCACCTGGCTGTAGGTCTGACGGTTCAGGTGAGCGCGCAGCATGTCGAATTGCTGGCGATCCTGAGCCTCACAGACAACCACGATCTCCGGCAGGCGCTGGGCCTTCGAGGTGCCGGTGACCTTGCTCATGACGTATTCCAGACGCTGGGTATAGGTGTGCTCCTGCATCACTTTACGCAGGGCGGCCAGCCTCAGCTTGTCGCTGTTCAGCGGGTCTTCTGCCAGCAGTTGCAGGCGACGGAGCATCTCTTCGCCATTGTCGGTGGTCACGACCAGGTCGCCGAACAGCAGGCGCACACCGCGCGAGAAGTTGCTCACGGTCAGGGTGTTGCAGCCGAGCAGTTCGAAGACGCGTCGGGCAAACATCGATTGCGACTGTTTGATCGAGTTGAGGTTGATCGCGTAGCGGTAACCTTTGTATGCCGTATCGATTTTCTCGAAGGGCAGGGTGCCGACGATGTACGGCTGGTATTCCTCGGGGAACTGATAGTTGACATCGTTCTTGCCGAAGTTACGGTCGAAGATTTCCAGTGGGCGGAACTTCGGCAGCTCGGTGACGAAGTTGCCCAGGTCGCGGGTGCGCTCAGGGTAACGGGCGTAGTAGGCACCGGCGAAGCAGAAGGCATCCTTGCGTTCGTACAGTTCGATCGGGTTGTGCAGCGCAGGCTGGCAAGCGAACGGCAGCAGGTAGACGCGGTCGTGACCGAGTGCGCCCTTGTAGCGGTGGATGCAGTCGATATCGGTGGTGAACACGTGGTCGAACTGCTTGGCCGTGGTCAGGAAGGTCTCGAAGTGGACCGGGTCTTCCTTGTTCCAGAAGACGGTCGGCACTTTGTTCTGGCGGCACCAGGCGAGAATGTCTTGCAGCTCCTGGCCGTTGTGGCCAACCTTGCTGCCCCACAGGTCATCCTTGCCGCGCCAGGCGGACTCGATGAACAGCAGTTCTGGACCGAAGCCTTCGATTTCCACTTTCCAGTTGGCTGGCGTGAGTGGCATCAGGTCGCATTCGTAGCGGTACGAGCCGAAGGTGAACTCATCCATCACGCACGCCACTTTCAGGCGGCTGACGGGCTGGTCGGCCTGGCGCAGCAGGGTGGTGCGGCTCTGCTCGCTGGTTGCCAGGGCAGCTGGGAGCTTGAGGTAGTTCTCGTCCTGCACCACAGGTGGCGGCGGCAACAGTGCCTTGAGCGGTTCGTTGGCCAGCAGTTTCTGTTCGTTTTGCTGGCGTTGCTGGTTGGCCTTGCGGTACAGCCGCAGCAGGCGCACCGGCAACTTGACCAGGCCGCCCAGGGAGCTGGCGCTGTTCTTGATCTGGTAGCCGAGCTGGTAGGTCATGCTGGAACGCGTCTTGACCAGGCGCTGTTCTGCCAGGTGACGCTGGGTGTTGGCTCGGCCCAGGTTTTCGTTGAGCTCGTCGATCTTGCGTTGCTGAGCTGAGCTGCGTTCCAGCAGCTGATTGAGGCTGGCCTTCAACTGCGGAATCTGTTCGCCGGTGAGGGCGCGGTACTTCATGTTTGCCGCGCCAAGGCCTGCCTTGGACGAGTTGAGTTCGGCTTCCAGTTGCTGACGCAGGCCCTGCCATTCTTCGTTGGTGGCGGCGAGACTGGCTTCGGCAGCTTGGCGGCTGACGCTTTCCAGCTGGAGTTGCTCTTCGAGCATGTCTTTGGCTTGATTCAGCGACGCAATGGTCTCTGCCAGCGAGGCCCGGGCTTCTTCGGACTGGGTGTTGGCGAGCGTCAGCGCCTGCAAGCGGTCTTCCAGCACGGCACGTTGTTCAACCAAAGCATTGATGGAGTTGACTTGTGCTGCATGCTCGCGCTGGCTTTGTGCCTGAACGTCGTTCATCACCTGCAACTGGACTTCCAGCTCAGTCTGACGGTTCTGCAATGCGGTAATCGTGGTCGCGTTTACGGCATTGGCCTGCTGGTTCTGAGCCTGCAGTTCGTTCATGGTCTGGCGCTGATCGGCCAGCTCTGTTTCCAGTTCAGCTTGACGGGCTTTCAACAGAGCGATGGTCTCAGCCTGAGCAGCGTCGGCCCGTTGGGTTTGGGCCTGCAATTCGTTCATATACTCCAACTCGCTTTCAAGTTCGGCTTCCAGTTCCGCTTGGCGCATGCGCAGCGTAGTGATCGTGTCGTCTTTCTCGGCAATATCCTGATTGCTTTGGGTTTGCAGACGGGTCATTGCCTGAATCTGGTTTTCCAGCTCGGCTTCCAGTGCTGCCTGGTGTGCTTGCAAGGCAGTAATGTCTTCCATGTGGGCTGTATTGGCCTGATGGGTTCTCTCCTGTAGCTCGGCAGCCTCCAGCAGCTGGTTTTCCAGCTGTTCATGGCTCGACTGCAGCGCTGCAATGGTGTCGAGGTGCATTGCGTTGGCCTGATTGGCCAGGTCCTGCAATTCGGCGGCCTGTTGCAGTTGGCTTTCGAGGTCGGCATGGCCCGACTGCAACGCTGCAATGGTGTCGAGGTGGGCAGCGTTGGCCAGGTCGGTCTGGCCCTGTAGCTCGGCTGCCTGCTGCAGATGGGCTTGCAGGTCGGCATGGCCAGACTGCAATGCAGCGATGGTGTCGAGGTGGGCGGCTTCCTGCTCTTGAGCCTGAGTTTGGTACTCGCTCATGGCTTGCGCCTGGTCTTCAAGCTTGGCCTGGACTGCCGCTTGATGTGCGCGCAACGCCGTAATGGTGTCTATATGCTCGACATTGGTCTGTTGTGCCTGCGCCAACAGGTCGTTCGACTGTTGCCGTTGGTTTTCCAGCTCGGCTTCCAGTGCCGTCTGGTGGGCGCGCAAGTCGGTGATGGTGGCAACGTGGCCCTCGTTGACCTGCTGTGCCTCGGCCAGTTGTCCGGCTACCGAGCGGAACTGGTTTTCCAGGTCACTGTGCTGCTCACGAAGCGCGCTGATGCTATCGCCCAAGGTAGCGTTTGCTCGCTGGTCCTCGGCGCGCAGTGCAGACATCTGTTCGAGCTGGGCTGCGAGCGCATCGTGCTCCGCCCTCAATGTTTCGAGTCTTGCGGCCTTGTGCGCTGCCCGCTCTTCAGCGGCAGTTCGCTGCTGTGCCGTTGCCTGCAGTTGCTCTTCGATGGATTGATGCAACTGCTGCAAGGACTCCAGCGCTGCTTCCCGCTGGCTGAGTTCCGAGCTGAGCTGGCTGATGTGGCCGGCTTTTGCGTCGGTACTTTGCTGGGCCTCTTGCAACTGAGCCTGAGTGCTTTGCAGTTGCTCTTCCAAGGCCCGCTGCTGCTCTGCCGAGGTGGCCAGGTTGTCATGCAGTGCGCGATTGCTTTGAGCCAGCTGAGCGAGTTCGTCGCTTGCTTCGCTCAATTGCTTGCGCGCGTCTTCATGCTGGCTCAGCAGCGTGTCATATCGTTGCTCTGCGTCTGCAAGGCTCTGCACGCTGGCTTCTTCGAGCGCTGCAAACTGTTGCTCCAGAAGGGCGTACTGCTCCGCAGCCGTAATGCACTTCTGGTTTGCCTCGGCCAGTTGCGCTTTGACGGCGTCGAGTTCTTCGCTCAGTTGTTGAACGTTGCGAACGCTGGCTTCAAGGGACTCCCGGCTCGACTGTTCAAGCGAGGCGATATCCGCTTCACGTTCCTTGAGCTGACGGGAGAGGGCCTCGGCCTTCTGTGCTTCAGGTTTAAGCAGGGCTAGCTGCTCGGTCGCTACGCGATACTTCCTGTTGGCTTCTTCCAGCCGCTGTTTGATTTCCTCAAGCTCCTGGACCCGCTGGGCCTTGGCATCGAGGATTTCACGGTTGGATTTCTGCAGGGTTGCAATGTCCGCGTCGCGCGTTTGCAACTGCTTGGACAATGCCTCGGCCTTCTGGGCCTCAGGCTTGAGTTGGGCGATCTGCTCGGTGGCGCCGCGATACTTCTTGTTCGCCTCTTCCAGACGTTTGCTGATCGCGCCGATGTTCTCGCGCAGGGTGCGCTCGATGGACTCAAACGCCTTTTCCAGCTCACGTACGCGCTCGACCGTCAGCGAGTCGATGATGCCGGGTTTATGCGTTTCGCTTTTAACGGCGACAATGCCCAGCCACTTGCCCAGCATCTTGATCTCGATGATCTGCAAGTGCTCGGCCAGCAGCCGGAAAGGTTCCATCAGGTAGAACGTGTGCTTGTGGTCAATGAAGTCATTGACCCCGAACGGCACGGTGATCACCAGGCGGCCACCCTGCTTGAGCAGTTCGTTGGCCTTTTCGACGAACAGCTCCGGGCGGACCAGGTGTTCGAGTACTTCGCTGATGACGACGGTGTCGGGTTCGACCTCGAGCGTGTCCAGCGCGAGGAAGTCAGAATTGATATACGTGACGTTTTGCTGGATGTGGGCCGGCTCGGTCGACAGGTAACCCTTGGCCTCTTCGATGGCCTGCGGGCTGGTGTCCACACCGGTGACCTGGCAGCCTTCACGTGCCAGCAGCAGGGGCACGATGCCCTGCGAGCAGCCGACATCCAGGATCCGGCGCCCTTTGACCTGGGCGCAGATCCAGTGGATGCGGGCTTGGGTTTCCCGCATGAACTGATCACCCAGCTTGCCGTAATAGGCTTCCATCACACGGTCATGAATATCGGCCAAAGGTGACGGCAGCTCATTGTTCACGGTAGGTTTCTCAAGCGTGGTGTTGTTCATGCGGACTGTTCCATCAACCCTGGGTAACGCCTGCGGCGTCGATCACGAATGCAGCATCGCGGACGGTGAAGGTGCCGCGGAATTCACGGTGCTTGACCAGCAGTACGTGAATGTCGGCGCTGTCCTGGGCGAAGTCGAATTCCACGTGCTCGTGGCGCGACAGGCGCTGCGGCAGGGCTTCGATGTTCGGCTCGACCAGTTGCAGGGTGGCTTCCAGCTCGTTGCCCAGGCGCTCGGCAATGCTCAGGGCCGGGCTTTCGCGCAGGTCGTCGATGTCGGCTTTGAAGGCCAGGCCGTAGCAGGCGATCTTGACTTGCTGGGCCGATTTGCCCGGGTTCTTGATCAGGAAGTTGGCCAGGGCCATCTTGACCTTGTCGATCACCCACTCAGGCTTGCTGTCGTTGACCACACGGGCGGTACGGATCAGGCGCGCCTGCTCTGGGGTCTGGCTGACGATGAACCATGGGTCGACGGCGATGCAGTGGCCGCCTACGCCTGGGCCAGGCTGCAGGATGTTGACGCGCGGGTGGTGGTTGGCCAGGCGGATCAGTTCCCAGACGTCGATGTCCAGCTTGTCGCAGATGATCGACAGTTCGTTGGCGAACGCGATGTTCACGTCACGGAAGCTGTTTTCGGTCAGCTTGCACATTTCGGCGGTGCGGGCGTTGGTGACGATGCACTCGCCTTCGACGAAGGTGCGGTACAGGCGTACGGCAGCGTCCGAGCACTTCTTGGTCATGCCGCCGATGATCCGGTCGTTTTCGACCAGCTCACGCAGTACGTGGCCTGGCAGGACGCGCTCAGGGCAGTGGGCGATGCGGATGTCGGAGTCTTCACCGTGGGTCTGCGGGAAGCTCAGGTCCGGGCGCGCCTGGGCCAGCCAGAAGGCCATCTGCTCGGTGGCGCCGACCGGGGAGGTCGATTCCAGAATGACCAGGTCGCCCTTTTTCAGTACAGGGGCGATGGCCTTGCTGGCGGACTCGATGTAGCTCAGGTCCGGCTCGTGGTCGTCCATGAACGGGGTCGGCACGGCGATCAGGAAGGCGTCGGCAGCTTCCGGAACGGTGGAGGCACGCAGGAAACCTTCGGTCACGGCAGCGTGAACGACCATGTCCAGCTCAGGCTCGACGATGTGGATTTCGCCGCGGTTGATGGTGTCGACCGCGTGCTGGTTGACGTCGATGCCGATGACCTGCTTCTTGCGGGCGGCGAAAACGGCGGCAGTTGGCAGGCCGATATAGCCCAGACCTACGACAGAAATCTTGTTGAAGCTCATGCTGCGTCCTTGGAGTTAGAGAATACGGAAAGGGCATCGAGGATTCGCGCGCACGCTTTTCCGTCGCCGTAGGGGTTGTGGGCCACGCTCATCTCGCGATAGGTCGCTTCATCGGTGAGCAGTTGCACCAGGTGTTGCTGGATCGAGTCGACGTCGGTGCCAACCAGTTTGACGGTGCCAGCCGCGACCGCTTCCGGGCGCTCGGTGGTGTCACGCATGACCAGTACCGGCTTGCCGAGGGCTGGGGCTTCTTCCTGGATGCCACCGGAGTCGGTGAGGATCAGGTACGAGCGGCTCATCAGGTAGACGAACGGCAGGTAGTCGAGCGGCTCGATCAGGTGGATGTTGCTGACCCCGGCCAGCAGGCGGTTCACCGGCTCGCGCACGTTGGGGTTGAGGTGCACCGGGTACACCACGTCCACATCCGGGAACTGGCGAGCGGTCTGCACCAGGGCCTGGCAGATGCGCTCGAAGCCATCGCCGAAGTTTTCGCGGCGGTGGCCGGTGACCAGCACCATGCGGCGGTTGGCGTCGAGGAAGTCGAACTGGCTTTCGAAGTGGCTCTTCAGCGCTGGGCTTTCCAGCTTGCGTACCACTTCCAGCAGCGCGTCGATCACGGTGTTGCCGGTGGTGTAGATGGTCGCGGCGTCGGTGCCTTCCTTGAGCAGGTTGTCACGCGAGGTCGAGGTCGGCGCGAAGTGCAGCGCTGCCAGCGTGCCGGTCAGGCGACGGTTGCCCTCTTCAGGCCACGGCGAATACAGGTTGTTGGTGCGCAGGCCAGCTTCGACGTGGGCGATCGGAATTTGCTGGTAGTAAGCCGCCAGGCTGGTCGCCAGGGTCGTTGCGGTGTCGCCGTGGACCAGTACCACATCCGGCTTGAACTCGGCCAGTACGGGCTTGAGGCCCTGCAGGATGGCCGTGGTCACGTCTGTCAGGTCCTGGCCTGGCTTCATGATGTTCAGGTCGTAATCGGGCGTGATCTCGAACAGCTCCAGTACCTGGTCAAGCATCTGGCGGTGCTGGCCAGTAACGCAGACACGGGACTCGAAACGGTCGTCCTGGTCAAGGTTGAGGGCCAGAGGTGCCATTTTGATGGCTTCTGGGCGGGTGCCAAATACGATGAGGGTCTTGAGGGACACGGCGACGGTCTTCTTTGTGTTGAGTGAAGGCGGTTGTTACTGGGCTAGGGCTGTGAAACTCAGGGGTTATGCAAGTCGGCCGGGGGGGTTGGCCTGGCTGGCACCGCGTACGAGGAAGCGAGCGGTTCCAGTGGGGGGTGTGAAAAAAAATTCATCTTGCTCGGATCCTTCAAGCACAGCGGTTGTCCAATGGCCGCAAATTTATCACTTAGTCATCAGAATGGCATCCCGTCTGGCACGTTTTTTTCCCCTGATTCAGGGAAAATGCTTATTGACATCGAAATATCGGATCCGATTTTTCTCGGAGCAATCAACAAAAACGATTGTTTGATGTTATTCAGGCATCATGCCAATAGAGACGATGTAGCGAGAGTTTGCGACGAGCGGGTGGGGACCATATCCGGCAAGGCTTGTAGGAAAAGCAACAGCGTTTGGTCTGAATGAAACGCAGGTTAAACGGGAATTCACCTAAACGCCATCGTCTATCTCAACTAGTTCATGAAGTTAGCGCGAAATATGGCATTGCGCCATTATTTTTGGGGGCGTGAAGTTGGTTTTCTTGCTGTTCGATTCGGTAACGATTCGCCGGGGTGAGTGCCTGTTGCGAAATCAGGCGAACCGCTAGGGTTGATTGCGCAGCCACAGGAAAACGGCTGTTCGATTAGACCAACCCAAGGAATATTCATGATGCGTAATACCGTACTGTCCTACCTGCTGCTGCCGCTGTTCGCCAGCCTGTCCTTTACCCTCAGCGCCGCTCCCGCGACTACCACTGCGGTACCCGACCCAGTGCCAGTGGTCAGCCATGTGGCGGCGCAGCCGTTGCGGGTGGATCTGAACAAGGCTGATGCCGCTACCCTGCAAAAAGAGCTCAACGGGATTGGCAAGGCCAAGGCTGAGGCCATCGTTGCCTACCGGGAAACCCATGGTCCGTTCGCTTCGGTGGATGAGCTTTTGGAGATCAGGGGTGTCGGTAGCGCGTTGTTGGAGCGTAATCGCGACAAGGTGATGGTGGAGTAAGCGAAGGGGGGCTTGCCCTGCTTAATTGCGGGGCAAGCAAGGTGCTCACGCCAGGGGAGGGCTGGGGCTGGCAACAGTGGCTAGCGGTCCTGGGAATCCTTGGCATCCGCCTCGGCATTGCGCTCGTGCACCTTGCGCAGCTGGTCGTCGGTCAGCGGCAGTTTTTTCGCTGTATCTCGCAGCATCATCAAGCCACCGACAATCGAGCCGAGGGCTAAGATGAGTATCAGCCAGGCATACCAGGGCATTGTCGTTCTCCTTTGATCGTCAGTGGGCGGCGCTTGTACGCATGTTGAGCAATTGGCGGATCCTTTGGTTCAATTATAGGAGCCGTGCACCGCAGGGCCAATTCCATGACCTGCGGCCCCCAAAGCCTGCGCCACTTCGTTTACAATGCGCGCCGTTTTCGACTTGCCAAGAGACCCTGACCATGTCCGCCTGCCAGACGCCCCTGATCGTCGCCCTCGATTTCCCTACCCGTGAGGCCGCTCTGAAGCTGGCTGACCAGCTCGACCCTGCGCTGTGCCGGGTAAAGGTGGGCAAGGAACTGTTCACCAGCAGTGCCTCCGGCATCGTCGAGACCTTGTGTGCCAAGGGCTTCGAAGTGTTTCTCGACCTCAAGTTCCACGATATCCCCAACACCACGGCCATGGCGGTCAAGGCCGCCGCCGAGATGGGGGTGTGGATGGTCAACGTACATTGCTCCGGTGGCCTGCGCATGATGTCGGCTTGCCGTGAAGAGTTGGCCAAGCGCAGTGGCACCCAGCCATTGCTGATTGGCGTGACCGTGCTGACCAGCATGGAACGTGAAGATCTGGCCGGTATTGGCCTGGATGTCGACCCGCAAGAGCAGGTACTGCGCCTGGCGGCGCTGGCCGAGAAGGCGGGTATGGACGGCCTGGTGTGCTCCGCGCTGGAAGCGCCGGCGCTGAAGGCTGCGCACCCGCTGCTGCAACTGGTGACCCCGGGTATCCGCCCGGCCGGCAGCGCCCAGGATGATCAGCGCCGTATCCTCACCCCGCGCCAGGCACTGGATGCAGGTTCGGACTATCTGGTGATTGGCCGGCCGATCAGCCAGGCCGCAGACCCGGCGCAGGCGCTGGCTGCGGTGGTGGCGGAGATTCGAGGGTAAACGCCCGCGTTGATAAAAAGGCCAACACGAGCGTGTTGGCCTTTTTCATTTCCGGCTGATGCCGAGAGTACCGGGGCTGCTGCGCAGCCCTTTCCGACCGGTCCGGCGCCCCGGCAAGGCCCCGCCTACAGGGGTTAGACCTTCAACACCAGCTTGCCAAAATTCTCCCCGCTGAACAGCTTGAGCAGCGTCTCTGGGAAGGTATCCAACCCTTCCACCACATCTTCCTTGCTCTTCACCTTGCCACTGGCCAGCCAGCCGGCGATCTCCTGCGCGGCCTTGCCATAGTCCTTGGCATGGTCGAACACCACAAAGCCTTCCATGCGTGCACGGTTCACCAGCAGCGACAGGTAGTTGGCCGGGCCTTTGACGGCTTCCTTGTTGTTGTACTGGCTGATGGCGCCACAGATGACGATGCGGGCCTTGAGGTTGATGCGGGTGAGCACGGCATCGAGGATCTCGCCACCGACGTTGTCGAAGTAAACGTCTACGCCTTTGGGGCATTCGCGCTTGAGGCCGGCGAGCACGTCTTCGGCCTTGTAGTCGATGACACCATCGAAGCCCAGCTCGTCCTTGAGGTATTGGCATTTTTCGGCGCCGCCGGCGATGCCGATTACGTGGCAGCCTTTGAGCTTGGCGATCTGCCCGACGATGCTGCCCACCGCACCGGCGGCGCCCGAGATGACCACGGTGTCACCAGCCTTGGGCTGGCCGACTTCGAGCAGGGCGAAGTAGGCGGTCATGCCGGTCATGCCCAAGGCCGAGAGGTAGCGGGGCAGGGGCGCGAGGCTGGGGTCAATCTTGTGCAGGCCTTGGGGCTCGCCGGTGAAGTAGTCCTGTACGCCGAGCGCGCCGCTGACGTGGTCGCCGGGCTTGTAGTCGGGATGGTTCGAGACCACCACTTCGCCAACGCCGAGGGCGCGCATTACCTGGCCGAGGCCCACTGGGGGAATGTAGGACTTGCCTTCGTTCATCCAGCCGCGCATGGCGGGGTCGAGGGACAGGTACAGGTTGTGCACCAGGACCTGGCCTTCGCCGGGCTGTTCGGCGGGCACTTGCTCGAAGCTGAAGTCGTCACGGCGCACGGCGCCGACGGGGCGTTTGGCGAGCAGGAAGCGGCGGTTGGTCTGGGTCATGTCGGGTCCTTGTGGGCAGTGAAGGGTGAAGTGCATTCAATCTACCTTGCTGATGCAACCAGGTGGGTAACATCACTGGTAAGCATGGTAGACCAACCGTTGGCCTGATGATGCTGCCCAGCTTGGCTGGGCGCTGACTATGCTTGGCTGCGATATCACAAATGGCCGCGTCAGGAGCAAACGATGAGCATGACCTTTTCCGGCCAGGTAGCCCTGGTCACCGGCGGCGCTGCGGGTATTGGCCGGGCGACGGCGTTGGCTTTTGCCCATGAAGGCTTGAAAGTGGTGGTGGCCGACCTCGACCCGGTCGGCGGCGAAGCCACGGTGGGCCTGATCCACGATGCGGGCGGCGATGCGATGTTCATCGCCAGCGACGTGACCCGGGAGGCCGATGTGCGCCAGCTGCATGAACGGCTGATAGCCGCCTATGGCCGGCTGGACTACGCCTACAACAATGCCGGCATCGAGATCGAGCAGGGCCGTTTGGCTGAGGGTAGCGAGGCGCAGTTCGACGCCATCATGGGCGTCAACGTCAAGGGTGTGTGGCTGTGCATGAAGTACCAACTGCCGCTGCTGCTGGCCCAGGGCGGTGGGGCGATCGTCAATACCGCATCGGTGGCAGGGTTGGGCGCGGCGCCGAAGATGAGCATCTACAGTGCGTCAAAGCACGCGGTGATCGGCTTGACCAAGTCGGCGGCCATCGAATACGCCAAGAAAGGCATCCGGGTGAACGCGGTGTGCCCGGCGGTGATCGACACCGACATGTTCCGCCGTGCGTATGAGGCGGACCCGCGCAAGGCCGAGTTCGCAGCGGCGATGCACCCGGTGGGGCGCATCGGCAAGGTCGAGGAAGTTGCCAGTGCGGTGCTGTACCTGTGCAGCGATGGCGCGGCTTTCACCACCGGGCATAGCCTGACTGTGGACGGCGGAGCGACGGCGATCTGACTTGCGGTGTGTGCGTGTGTGTAGGAGCGGCCTTGCGTCGCGAAAGGGGCGCGTAGCGGCCCCATGATCTCAGCTTCGCCGCATAGATTGCTGGGGCCGCTACGCGCCCCTTTCGCGACACAAGGCCGCTCCTACAATCAGTGGCGTACCTGCACCAGCGGCTTTTCTGGCAAAGCTGCTCGGGCAGACACCACCAGTGCCAGGCTAACCAGCACACACCCCAGCACCAGCACCCCACCAAACACCAGCAAGGCCACCCGCGCGCCCAACCGGTCGCTGAGCAACCCGGTAAAGATCACCGGCAAGCTGAACCCCAGGTACGCCAGCAAGAAGAACCCGGCACTGGCCCGGGTTTTCTCGCTGCCGGCCAGTTGGTTCACCGCGGCCAGGCCGCCCAGGTAGATAAACCCATAACACGCACTGCTGGCCGCCACGGCGCCCAGCAAGACCGCAGCCAGTTGCCCGCTGTCGGCACCCCAGGCCAGCACCGCGTAGCTGCACGGCAAAATCACCAGCCCCAGCAGTGTGGCCTTCAGGCTCGAAAGGCGACGGGCCATCGGCTGGAACAACAAGCCGCAACTGATCACACAGAAGGTCGAGAACCCTGACCACGCGCTCAGGCCATGCTGGCGCAGGATCCCCGGCAGCAGGGCGATGACCAGGCCCACGCAGGCCCAGGCCAGCAGAATGGCCAGGCCATAGGCAACGCTGCCACGCGGGTAGTACGGCAGGCGCAGCATGGCGCTGCGTTGTGCCGGGCGTGGGTCGGGCAGGCGCCACACCAGCACCAGGGCAACGACGGCCAGCAGCAGTTGCAGGTGGAAGCTGCCAGGGGTCAGGCTTGGGCCGCGCAGCAGGAACAGGCTGGTAAGCGCCGCGCCCAGGCCAAAGCCCAGCGAGGTACTGGCGGTAACCCAGTTGGCAGCGCGGCCGCTGCCGTCGCTGCCCATCAGCTCGCTCATGTAGGCCGTGGCCGTGGCCGAGGCCAGGCCGGTGCCCAGGCCCAGGAACAGCCGCGCCATGCCGAGGGTTTGCAGGCTGGGGGCCAGCAGCATGAGCACGGTGGCGACCATCGACAGCAGCAGCGCGGCGATTATCATCGGCCGGCGCCCGACCCGGTCGGCCAGCCCGCCCAGGGCCAGCAGCACTGGCAGCACGCCCAGCACGTAGCCGGAGAAGGCCACTGCGGTGGCGGCGGCGCCTTGCCCGGAGAGGTCGGCGTAGGTGATATAGAGCGGGGCCTGTAGGTTGACCGCCAGAGTGATCAGGCACAGGGCGAAGGCTAATCGGGTAGAGGCGCAGGGCATGGGTGGGATCCTGAAGTTTAGGTATCTGCCCCGCGAAGAGGCCCTGCCCACACTGACCTTTATCCGCCGCCGCAACTAGACACACCCACCACCCATTTATGCTTAACTGTTCGCTCAAAATCCGCGAACACTTACCATGCACTTCTCCCTGGACCGCTCCAGCAGCACCCCCCTGGTGCAGCAACTCACCGACCACCTGCAAACCTGGATCGACCAGCAGCGCCTGCGCCCCGGGGCGCGCCTGCCGTCGATCCGTGCACTGGCGCATAGCCAGGCGGTCAGCGCGTCTTGTGTGATCGAGGCCTATGATCGCCTGGTCGCCAGCGGCTGGCTGGAGGCGCGGCACGGCACCGGTTTCTTCGTCGCCGAGCGCAAACCAGGGGGCGGGGCCGACGATGGCCAGCCCTGGGGCGAGGCCGGCGATGGTCACTGGCGGCAATTTCGCGAGGGCCATGACGAACTGCTCAAGCTCGGTTGTGGCTGGTTGCCCAACAGCTGGCGTGCCACCACCGAGCTGGCCCAGGCCGTACGCCTGGTCAGCCGCGGCAACCCGCAAGACCTGCTCGACTACTGCCCACCCCTGGGCCTGGCCAGCTTGCGCCAGCAACTGCACAAGCGCCTGGCGCGCCTGGATATCGCCGCCGGCCCGGAGCGCATCCTCACTACCCAGGGCGCCAGCCATGGCCTCGACCTGTTGGTACGCACGCTGCTGCGCCCAGGCGATACGGTGCTGGTGGAAAACCCCGGTTACTACAACCTGTTCAACCTGCTGCGCCAGCACCAGGTGCGCATGTTGCCCGTGCCGCGCCTGGCCGAGGGCCCAGACCTGGCTGCGCTGGAGCGCTTGCTTGCGGAGCATCGCCCACGATGCCTGTTCATCAACAGCCTGTACCACAACCCGACGGGCACCAGTCTCACCCCCAAAGTGGCCTACCGCCTGCTGGAACTGGCCCGCGAGCACGACCTGCGCATCATCGAAGACGACATCTACGCCGACTTCCAGGAGGGCCCGGCAACGCGCCTGGCTACACTGGACAGCGAACAGCGGGTGATCTACATGGCCAGTTTCTCCAAGACCCTGAGCAGCTCGTTGCGGGTCGGCTACCTGGTTGCCGAGCCCTTGTTGCTGGCGCGGCTGGCTGAACTGAAAATGGTCAGCGGCATCGGCACGTCGCGGTTTGCCGAGCAGGTGGTCGGGCAGATGCTGGCCAACGGCAGTTACCGAAAAAGCGTGCAACGCCTGCGGTTGCGCCTGGGTCAGCACATGGCCAAGTTGCTTGGGCAACTGGAGCAAACAGGCTGGGAGGTGTTCTGTGAACCCTATGGCGGCATGTTCGTCTGGGCCAGGGTACCGGGGCGTGACTTCGCCAGCCTCGAGCAACTGGCCCTGGAGCATTCGGTGCTGCTCACCCCTGGCAGCGCCTTCGATTGCCAGGGCGCCGCCAGCGCCTGGCTGCGCATCAATGTCGCTTACGGGCAGGATTCTCGCGCCCAGGCCTTCTTGAAATACGCAGGGCGACCCCCAGCACACTGATAGCGACACGCTCATAGCTATTTGACACTATTCTGGCGTCAGGCCCTTGTGAGTGGACTGGCATCGTTGCCACGCTTGGCCTTCGGCAAACCTGACAAGGTGAAGGGGAATCGGCGATGGGTGCGACCAAGCACGGTGTTCTGGCCAACCTGGGCATGGCCCGCAAACTGGGCCTGGGCTTTACCCTGGTGCTGTTGCTGACCCTGGCGGTGGCGGCCATTGGCATCGCCGCGTTGCACAGTGTGGGCCAGCGCTTTGACGGCTTGCGCCAGCTGGCCCAGTTCAATACCGACCTGCTCAGGTTGCGCCAGCACGAACAAACCTTTGCCCTGAGCTCTGATATCAAGCAGGCCGAGGCGTTGCGCAGCGGTTTGCAGGGGTTGGCCGAGCGCGCCCGTGGCTTGCCGGCGCTGGCGGCGGCCGAGGCTGAGCTGGGCGCTTACGGGCAGGCGTTCGAGGCCTTTGTCGAGGCGGTGCAGGCCAAGGAGCTGGCGCTGGACATGGCCAGTTGGTCAGTGTCCAGCGTGGCCAACAACCTTGATGTGCTGCAGGCCGGGCTGGCCGATGACGGCACCTACACCCTCAAACAATCCCAGGGCCAGCAGGGCGGTGAGTTTCTTGAGCAGGCTGGGCAAGTGGCGCAGGTTTCACGGTTGATGCTGCAGGCGATGGACGAAGCCCGCGTGCGCCTGGAAAAGAGCCGCAAGGGTGAAGAGGGCGTCGGCCAGGCGCGCATCGCCCAGACCCTCGAAGCGGCGAACCTGGTCGAACAGCTTAAGGGCGCCGTCAGCGATGCCGGCTACCAGAGTGTGCTGGGTGAAGTGGCCGGGCACATCGGCAGCTTCTCCGACAAGCTCAACGAATACACCGACCTGCTGGCCAAGGAGCAAGGGCTCAAGGCCGAGTTACAGGCGCGGGCCGAGCAGGTCACCGGCCGGGTCGACCAGGCCTACCTGGGACAGGAGCAGGTCTTGCAGGGCGAATTGTCCCGCAATGCCCTGGCCATTGCCCTGGCCACGGGGCTTGCACTGTTGGCCGGCGTGCTGGCTGCCTGGCTGATCACTCGCGCGGTGGTTGGCCCGCTCAAGCGCGTCATCGCCCGCGCCCAGCGCATTGCTGCGGGCGAGTTAGGCCTGGAGGCAGAAGCGCCGCGCAGCGATGAGGTTGGGCAGTTGCTGCAGGCCATGCAGCAGATGGCGGCCGGCCTGTCGGGCATTGTCAGCGGGTTGCAGCAGGGCATCGAGCAACTGGCCGGCAGCGCCCAGGCGTTGTCAGCGGTGACCGAGCAGACCAACCGCGAGGTGGGCAGCCAGAAGGAGGAGACCGAGCAGGTGGCGACCGCCATGCAGCAGATGACTGCCACTGTGCACGATGTGGCGCGCAATGCCGAGGAGGCAGCGCAGGCGGCCCAGTCGGCCGACGACAAGGTCGAGTCCGGGCAGCAGGTGGTGCGTCAGAGCATGCAGCGCATCGAACAGTTGGCGACAGCCGCAGAGGCGGCCAGTGCCGGCATCGACAGCCTCAGCGCAGAGATCCACACCATTGGTGATGTGCTCGAAGTGATCAAGAGCGTCGCTGAGCAGACCAACCTGCTGGCGCTCAATGCCGCGATCGAGGCGGCCCGTGCCGGCGAGCAGGGGCGTGGGTTCGCGGTAGTGGCTGACGAGGTACGGGCGCTGGCCCGACGTACCCGGCAATCGACCGAGCAGATCGAAACCCTGGTCGCCAGCCTGCGCGGCAATGCCCAGCAGTCGGTGGCACAGATCCGCGGCAGCACCGAGCTGGTGCGCCTGGCGGTGGCCGATGCGTTGCAGACCGAAAGCGCGCTGGGCAGCATCGCCGTGGCGGTTTCATTGATTCAGCAGATGAACCAGCAGATTGCGGCGGCGGCCGAGCAGCAGAGCTCGGTAGCCGAAGAGATCAGCCGCAGCGTCACGCAGATCCGCGGCAGTGCCGATCAGGCGGCGTTGGCGATGCAGGACAACGCCAGGTCGAGTGTCGAGCTGGCGCAGTTGGGCACTGATTTGAAAGGGATGGTGGGGCATTTCAGGTTGTGAGCCTGGCCCCTATCTCTGTTGCCTGTACTGGCCTCTTCGCGGGGCAAGCTACAAAAACCGTCAGGCTCTACGTGGGTTGAGGATCAGCAAGGTCAACACCCCCGCCACGATCCCCCAGAACGCCGAGCCAATGGAGAACAGCGTAAACCCTGAAGCCGTGACCATGAAGGTGATCAATGCCGCCTCACGCTCACGCGCCTCACCCATGGCCACGGTCAACCCGTTCATGATCGAGCCGAACAACGCCAAGGCCGCAATCGACAGCACCAGCTCTTTCGGCAGCGCGGCAAACAATGCCGCTAAGGTCGCCCCGAATACCCCGGCAATGCCATAGAAAATCCCGCACCACACTGCCGCGGTATAGCGCTTGCTCGGGTCTTCATGGGCGTGCGGCCCGGTGCAGATCGCCGCGCTGATCGCCGCCAGGTTGACCCCGTGCGAGCCGAACGGTGCCAGCAGCAACGAGGCAAACCCGGTAGCCGAGATCAGCGGCGAGGCGGGCACCTGGTAGCCGTCGGCACGCAGCACGGCCACGCCGGGCATGTTCTGCGAGGTCATGGCCACCACGAACAGCGGAATACCGATGCTGATGGTCGCCGCCAGCGAGAAGCTCGGCGTTGTCCATACCGGCGTTGCCACTTCCAGGCTGAACCCGCTGAAGTCCAGCAGGCCAAGGGCGCCGGACAGCGCGGTGCCGACCAGCAGCGCAGCCAGCACGCAGTAGCGCGGTGACAGGCGTTTGACCAGCAGGTAGCTGAAGAACATGCCAAGCACCAGCAGCGTGCGGTGCTGGGCAGCGACGAAGATCTCGCTGCCGATCTTGAACAGGATGCCGGCCAGCAGCGCCGAGGCCAACGAGGCCGGAATACGCTTGACCAGTCGCTCGAAACTGCCAGTCAGGCCGCAGATCAGCACCAACACGGCGCAGGTGATGTAGGCGCCGATGGCCTCACCATAACTCACCCCGCCCAGGCTTGTGATCAGCAGTGCGGCACCGGGGGTCGACCAGGCCACGGTGATCGGCGTGCGATAGCGCAGCGACAGGCCAATGCTGCACACCGCCATGCCGATCGACAGCGCCCAGATCCAGGACGAAATCTGCGCGCTGGTCAGCCCGGCCGCCTGGCCGGCCTGGAACATCAGCACCAGTGAGCTGGTATAGCCGGTGAGCATGGCAATGAAGCCGGCGACAACCGCCGACGGGGAGCTGTCTGCCAGGGGCCGCAGGCGGGCGGAGGTGGCATCGGTCATGAAAAAATCCTTGTAAAGATGTAAGCAGTTTTTTCAGACTAACGCGAGCAAGGTTGATCCTTGCCATACAGCGGCCATTGCTTTTAGCCGTACAGTCGCCAACTATTGGGCACGAATGCACAACTGCATGGGAGGGGAGGGCGATGTACAAGGTCTATGGGGACTACCAGTCGGGCAACTGCTACAAGGTCAAGCTGATGTTGAGCCTGCTGGGTCGGCCGTATGAGTGGCACCCGGTGGATATTCTCAAGGGGGAGACCGAGACCCCCGAGTTCCTGGCGATGAACCCCAATGGCAAGGTGCCGGTGCTGGAGCTGGAAGACGGCACGTACCTGTGGGAGTCCAACGCCATCCTCAACTTCCTTGCCGACGGCAGTGACTTCCTGCCTACCGAGCCGCGCTTGCGCACGCAGGTGTTGCAGTGGCAGTTCTTCGAGCAGTACAGCCATGAGCCTTATATTGCCGTGGCGCGGTTCATTCAGTTCTACCTGGGGCTGCCGGATGACCGGCTGGCGGAATACCGCAAGCTGCATAAAGGTGGCTACAAGGCGCTCAAGGTCATGGAGCGGCAGTTGCAGATGACGCCGTACCTGGTCGGCGACCGCTATTCGATTGCCGATGTGGCGCTGTATGCCTATACCCATGTGGCCCAGCAGGGTGGGTTCGACCTGGCGGACTACCCGGCGGTCAGGGCCTGGCTGGAACGGGTGGCCAGCCACCCTCGGCATGTGCCGATGGTGGGCTGAGCCGGCCCGTGCCTAGAGGTCAGGCGAAGCGCTTGTCCAGGTAGGCAATGATCGCCTTGGACTCGTACATCCAGCTCACCTTGCCGTCTTCCTCGATGCGCAGGCACGGCACCTTGACCCTGCCTCCGCCTTCGAGCAGCGCCTGGCGATGCACCGGGTCGTTTTTGGCGTCACGCAGCGCCACCGGCACATTCAGGCGGTGCAGGGTGCGGCGAGTCTTGACGCAGAATGGGCAGGCATGAAACTGGTACAGCGTAAGGCTACTGGCCGCTTGCTCGACGCGCGCCTGGGCGGCGGCATCGCGCTTGCGCTTGGCCGGGCGGCTGATCCAGTCGCCGAACACGATGAGCTGGCCGAGGCCAACCCGCAGGGCTTTGACGATCATGGGCAACTCCTGAAAAGAAAAAGCCGACCCCGCAGGGTCGGCTCGGGATCACCAGCCGATCACTTGATCAGGCTGAGGAACTCGCTGCGGGTGGCCGCGTTTTCGCGGAACTCGCCCAGCATCACCGAGGTGATCATGCTCGAGTTCTGCTTCTCGACACCGCGCATCATCATGCACATGTGCTTGGCTTCGATCACCACGGCCACGCCAGCGGCGCCGGTCACCTTCTCGACAGCTTCGGCAACCTGGCGGCTGAGGTTTTCCTGAATCTGCAGGCGACGGGCGTACATGTCGACGATGCGGGCAACTTTCGACAGGCCCAGAACCTTGCCCTTGGGCAGGTAGGCAACGTGAGCCTTGCCGATGAAAGGCAGCATGTGGTGCTCGCACATCGAGTACAGCTCGATGTCCCGGACCAGCACCATCTCGCTGTTATCGGAGGTGAACAGCGCGCCGTTGGTGACTTCTTCCAGCGTCTGCTCATAACCGCGGCAAAGGTACTTCATGGCCTTTGCAGCCCGCTTGGGCGTGTCGAGCAGGCCCTCACGGGAGACGTCCTCGCCGATCTGGCTGAGAATCTCGGTGTAGTTCTGTTCCAGGGACATGTATCTACCTGTGGGAAAAATCGCAAAAACGAAGGGTACGGCGGCAAGGGCGGCGCTGCAAGCGCGGCGTTACTCGTCGCGTCCTTCAAGCATGGTTCGTTTGAGCATCACGTAGACTGCGCCGGTGCCCCCATGGCGCGCATTGCACGAGGCAAAACCGAGCACTTGCGGGTGCTGGCGCAGCCAGGTGTTGACGTGACTTTTGATCATCGGGCGCTTGCCGTCGAGGCGTGCGGCCTTGCCGTGGGTGACGCGCACGCAGCGCACTTCCAGCTTGGTGGCCTCGGCGATGAAGTCCCAGAGGGTCTCACGGGCTTTCTCGACGGTCATGCCGTGCAGGTCGAGGCTGCCCTCGAAGGCGATCTGGCCGAGCTTGAGTTTGCGCAGCTGGGTTTCCTGCACGCCGTCACGGCGCCACATCAACTCGTCCTCGGCGCCGACGTCGATGACGAACTGGTCGGACATGCCATCGATCACCAGTGCCTTGTCGCTGCGCACGGTGGCCGCCTGCCGCAGGCCGGCCAGTTGCTTGCGGTCGGCCTTGGGTTTGCCGACCTCGGCACGGTCGTGCTTGATCGGCTTGACGCCGCGCACTTCGGCATGGAACAGGGAAAAGTCGTTGTCTTGCATGATGCCTCCACGTGGGCGGCGTAGTTTACGCGACTGTGGGCGGCTGTGCAGCCATGTGTAGTCTGCGCGGGTTTCTTCGCGGCATCAGTGGAAACGTCAGTCGTGCTTTTTCATCAAGTGCGGCGACAGGTTCAACTCACGCCCACGGCGCAGGCGAATGCGGCTACGCCGCCAAAACCTCACGCCCAGCCACAGCAATAACAACCCCCCTGCCGTGAAGGTGGCCGACAGCGGCCGGTTGGCATTGAGTTCGGCCAGGGCCGGGTAATTGCCCAGCAGGCCGGCGATGCCGGCCATGGCCAGCAGTACACCCAGCGTTGCCAGCAGGGCCGACAGGCCGGCGGCCAGGCGAGCGCCCCAGTTGCGTGGTTCGCGCGGGCGCAGGCGCTTGGCGTCGAAACTGCCTTTGAGCTTCATTCCGATTTCCTCTGTGGATATCCGGAATTCGACCTGCGCTCGCCCGTTGGGTTCCGCCCGGCTGCCGGGCGGTAATTACCGGCCATTGGATCAGATCAGGCTGGTGGTAGGGGCGACACAGGCGAAGTTGTCGGCCATCACGGCCATTTCACACTGGTGGATCTGCGCGGCCGGGATCACCCCGTCCTTGAACGCCAAGTCGCGGGTCGCCGAGGCGTCTTCCACCAGGGTGCACCGATAACCATAGTCCTTGGCGCGGCGCACGGTGGTGCTGACGCTGGAATGGCTCATGAAACCGCAGACGATCAGGTCCAGGTGGCCAAGCTCCTGCAAAGTGTCGTGCAGCTTGGTGTTCTTGAACGCGTTGGGCATGCGCTTTTCAATGACGATTTCGCCATCGTGCGGCTCCAGCCCGGGGATGAACTGGCCGCCGCTGCCTTGTGGGTCGAAGCGGCCACCGACAGTGCCCAGGTGGCGGACGTGGATGATCGGGCGGCCGCTCTTGCGCGCAGCGTCGAGCAACCGGGCGATGTTGGCCACGGCCTCGTCCATGCCCGACAGCGCCAGGGGACCACTCAGGTACTCCTTCTGCGCATCGATGATGATCAGGCTGGCGTGGCTCAACTTGGCCGGCGGGTAGTCGCGGCCAGTGAGGCGGAACATCGTGGTTGGAACGGACATCAAGGGCTCCTTGGAAGGGCTTTTGTATACCTATTGTCCCTTGCCTTGGCGTCAATGGGAATGGTTGACATCACAAGCGGCGTAGTTACTGGCCTGTGGCTAGCCTTTGAGCGACCCGAAGGAACATTTGTGCGGGTTGGGCTGTTAGACTTTTGTACGGTCTGAATTAGGAGTACCCCGTGATCACATCCCGTCTGCGCACGCTGCGCGACTACATCCGCTGGGCGGTCAGCCGCTTCCACGAGCGCGAGCTGTTCTTCGGCCACGGTGCCGACAACGCCTGGGACGAAGCCCGTTTGCTGGTGCTGGGCGCCGTGCACCTGCCATGGGAGGTGGCCGACAGCTACCTGGACTGCATGCTCGAGGACGACGAGCGCGTGCGCCTGCAGCACCTGTTGAAGCGGCGCATCGAAGAGCGTGTGCCCACCGCCTACTTGTTGGGCGAGGCGTGGTTCTGCGGCATGTCGTTCATCGTCGACGAGCGGGTGCTGGTGCCCCGTTCGCCCATTGGCGAGCTGATTGAAAAACGTTTCGAGCCGTGGCTGGCGTCAGAGCCTGCGCGCATTCTCGACCTGTGCACAGGCTCCGGTTGCATCGGCATCGTGGCGGCCGAAGTGTTCCCCGAGGCCGAAGTGGTGCTGGGTGACCTGTCGTTCGATGCCCTTGAGGTGGCGAACCAGAACATCGAACGGCATGGCCTGGACATGCGCGTCTACACCGTGCAGGGCGACGGCTTCGATGGCCTGCCAGGGCAGCGTTTCGACCTGATTCTGTCCAACCCGCCGTACGTCGACGCCGAAGACTTCGATGACATGCCGGCCGAGTATCACCACGAGCCCGAGCTGGGCCTGGCCTGCGGTAACGATGGCCTGGACCTGGTGCGGCGCATGCTTGCCGAGGCGGCAGACCACCTCAACGACAAGGGTTTGCTGATCGTCGAAGTGGGTAACAGCCAGGTGCACGTCGAGTCGCTGTACCCCGAGGTGGATTTTGCCTGGCTGGAGTTCGAGCGTGGCGGGCATGGGGTGTTCATGCTGACGGCCGAGCAGTGCCGCCAGCATCAGGAGCTGTTCAAAGCCCGCGTTTGACTTGGGGCCGCAGCCACCCTTTCAGCGGGTTGCAATCCAGATCAGCAACCCGGCCTGAAATACCGCAAAGGCCACCAGGCAGGTGATGGTAAAGCGCAACCCGCCGTCTTCGCGCCGGTACTTGGCCACCCGCTCATCCCGCTCACGCAGTTGGCCTTCCTTCTCTTGCAACTGCTGGTCGGCCTGCTGCAGCAGGTTGGCCGCGTCGAGAATCTCGACCCGCTGCAGCCGCTCGTTGCTCCAGGCGGCCTTGAGCTGGCCCACCGTGATTTCCACGGTGCGGCCTTTCAGGTGCTGAGGGTCTTCATATTCGACCTTGATGCCAACCCCATGCAGGAACTGGTCGCGGCGCAGGCGTGAATCCTCGCTCAGGGCATCCTTGTTCGGCAGTGCCATGCCTTCGACCTGGTAATGCGACCACTTGCGCTGCAACCATTGCACGGCCTGGGCCAGCATGAAGCGGCCGATGCCGCGGTTCAGCGGTTCCAGTTGCAGGCCCTGTTCGCTGCCAATGCGCACCCGGCGCTCGGCGTGGTCGACGCGGATATCCAGGTGGTTCTGCTCCTTGCGCACTTTTTGCCCAGGCAGCTGGATTTCCATACGCAGCAGGCTGTGCGCCTTGTCGTGGCGCTCGGCATAGCCGAACTGCACGAACCGTAGCGGGCGGGCGCCCGTGGCGCGGTCGGTGGGCAGGGGCGCCAGGCGCAACAGCTGGAAGTGTTCGACGGCAAGGTCTGCCCAAGGCAGCGTGGCGCCGTCCTCGGGTTGTGGCTGTTCGGCCGGGTCTACGGCGGTAGGGGCAATGGTCATCAGGGCTGTCCTTATGTACGTGCTGGCAGCCTGAGGGGGCACTGCGTGCCCCTTTCGCGACGCAAGGCCACCCCTACAGGGCATCGCGTGCTTTTTTGTAGGAGCGGCCTTGCGTCGCGAAAGGGCTGCGCAGCGGCCCCGGATTCTCGCCACCACCCACGTTATCGGCAGCGGCGTTCAAGACCTGAGGGTCAGGCCGATGGCAAATGCTGGATGAACGTCACGATTCGCTCTCCCAGTTCGCGAGCCAGAGGCAGCTCTGGGTTGAGGTAGCTGTCACGTTGCTGGCTCATGCCCTTGGGGCTGATGCGCAGCATGTGGTTCATGCCATCGATCAAGACCAGTTGCGCATCAGGTTTAGCTGCCTTCAGGCGCTCGGCATCGGTCACGTCTACCTGCACGTCATTACGGCCCTGGACAATCAGCGCCGGCATCGGCAGTTGCGCGAACGCCGCCGCCGGGTTCTGCCGGAACAGCGAAATCAGGTAGGGCTGCACGCTGGGACGGAACACCTGGCGCAGCGGAGCGGGTACGTCCAGGCTGGTCTGCCCAGCCTGCAGGCGGTCGAGCAAGGCACTGCCACGGGCCAGTTGGGCGGGCGGCAGGCGCTGGGCCAGCTGTTCGCGCAGCACCTCAGCCAGCGGCCGGCCGCTGCCGGCCAGGGTGATCACCGCGCTGGCGCCGGCCTGCTCGGCAGCCAGGCTGGCGATCAGCGCGCCTTCGCTGTGGCCGACCAGAATCAGTGGGCCGAAGCGCGGGTCGGCCTTGAGCTTGCGGCTCCAGGCCACCACATCGGCGACATAGCGCTCGACGCTGAGGTCACGTTCATCGGGCGTGGCCGGTTGGCTGGCGGCCACGCCACGTTTGTCGAAGCGCACGCTGGCAATGTGGTCGCCAGCCAGCAACAGGGCCAGCCGCTTGAGGTTGTCGATACGCCCCGAGGCCGGGTTGTTGCCGTCGCGGTCCGTCGGGCCGGAACCAGCGATGATCAACACCACGGGGGGTGGGGTGGCCTGCTGCGGCAACAGCAGGCTGCCGTGCAGCACCCCCTGGCCGGTGTCCAGGTCGATGGGGCGTTGCAGGACGGTGGGGGAGGCGGCCTGGGCGAGGCTGGCGCAGAGCATGAAAAGCAAGGCGACGAGGCGCGGCATCATGGGGTACTACGGTGGGGAGGTGATGAATATGACCTAATGTTTGCGTGAAGGTTCGCAAGGCCAGTACAGACGACCATTCCTGTTGAAATTTTCCGTATACTGCCGCTTTCGTTCATCTCAGGCAGACTCGCGGAGCGTCCATGTCCGGCAATACCTACGGCAAGCTGTTCACTGTCACCACCGCTGGCGAAAGCCATGGCCCGGCGTTGGTCGCCATTGTCGATGGATGCCCACCGGGCCTGGAGATCTCCCTGGCCGACCTGCAGCATGACCTCGACCGGCGCAAGCCCGGCACCAGCCGGCACACCACCCAGCGCCAAGAGCCGGACGAGGTGGAAATCCTCTCCGGCGTGTTCGAAGGGCGCACCACGGGCTGCTCGATCGGCCTGCTGATCCGTAACACCGACCAGAAGTCCAAGGACTATTCGGCGATCAAGGACCTGTTCCGCCCGGCGCACGCCGATTACACCTACCACCACAAGTACGGTGAACGTGATTACCGCGGCGGCGGGCGCAGCTCGGCCCGCGAAACCGCCATGCGCGTGGCGGCGGGGGCCATCGCCAAGAAGTACCTGGCCACCCAGGGCATCACCGTGCGCGGCTACATGAGCCAGCTCGGCCCGATCGAGATCCCGTTCAAGACCTGGGCATCGGTAGAGCAGAACGCCTTCTTCAGCCCCGACCCGGACAAGGTGCCGGAGCTCGAGGCCTACATGGACCAGCTGCGCCGCGACCAGGATTCGGTTGGGGCCAAGATCACCGTGGTCGCCGAAGGGGTGATGCCGGGCCTGGGCGAGCCCATCTTCGACCGCCTCGACGCGGAACTTGCCCATGCGCTGATGAGCATCAACGCGGTCAAGGGTGTGGAAATCGGCGCGGGCTTTGCCAGTGTCGCCCAGCGCGGTACCGAGCACCGTGATGAAATGACCCCGGAAGGTTTCCTCAGCAACAACGCTGGCGGCATTCTTGGCGGTATTTCCTCGGGGCAGCCTATCGTTGCGCACCTGGCGCTGAAACCGACGTCGAGCATCACGGTGCCGGGCCGCTCGATCGATGTGAATGGTAATCCGGTCGAAGTGATCACCAAGGGGCGTCATGACCCGTGTGTCGGCATCCGCGCCACGCCGATCGCCGAGGCGATGATGGCCATTGCGCTGATGGACCACCTGCTGCGTCACCGTGCGCAGAATGCCGAGGTGAAGGTCAGTACCCCGGTGCTGGGCCAGCTCTGATTCGTCGGTACCAGCCTCTTCGCGGGTTTAGCCGCGAAGAGGCTGGTAAAGGCAACAACAAAACTGGCTGAGCCACCATGCCCCCGATTCCCTACTGGCGCCTGTCCAGCTTCTACCTCTTCTACTTCGCCCTGCTGGGCTCCACCGCCCCCTTCCTGGCGTTGTACTTCGACCACCTGGGTTTCTCCCCGGCGCGCATCGGCGAGCTGGTGGCCATCCCCATGCTGATGCGCTGCATCGCCCCCAACCTGTGGGGCTGGCTGGGCGACCGTACCGGCCAGCGCCTGCTGATCGTGCGCCTGGGGGCGTTGTCCACCCTGGCCAGCTTTGCCCTGATCTTCTTCGGCAAGAGCTACGCCTGGCTGGCGCTGGTCATGGCCTTGCATGCGTTTTTCTGGCACGCGGTGCTGCCGCAGTTCGAGGTCATCACCCTGGCCCACCTGCACGGGCAAACGTCCCGCTACAGCCAGGTACGCCTGTGGGGCTCGATCGGTTTCATCCTGACCGTGGTCGGCTTGGGCCGGTTGTTCGAGTGGCTGAGCCTGGACATCTACCCGGTAGCCCTCGTCACGATCATGGCCGGCATCGTCGCCGCCAGCCTGTGGGTGCCCAATGCCCAGCCGGTAGAGCAGGGCGAGCGCAGCGGCGCGGGGGGCTTCGTGCAGCAGCTACGGGCGCCTGGGGTTATCGCGTTCTATGTATGCGTGGCGCTGATGCAGCTCAGCCACGGGCCGTACTACACCTTCCTCACCCTGCACCTGGAGCACCTGGGCTACAGCCGTGGCGCCATCGGCCTGTTGTGGGCGCTGGGGGTGGTGGCCGAGGTGCTGGTGTTCATGGCCATGAGCCGGCTCTTCGCGCGGTTTTCCGTGCAGCGGGTGCTGCTGGCCAGCTTCCTGTTGGCCGCCGTGCGCTGGCTGTTGCTTGGCAACCTGGCGGATGACCCGGCAGTGCTGGTGCTGGCCCAGGTGATGCACGCGGCTACTTTCGGTTGCTTTCATGCCGCTTGCATTGCGTTCGTCCAGGCCAGCTTCGGCGCGCGCCAGCAAGGCCAGGGCCAGGCGTTATACGCGGCGCTGTCGGGCACCGGCGGTGCGCTCGGCGCCTTGTACTCGGGCTACAGCTGGAACCTGCTGGGGCCAGCCTTCACCTTTGGTATGGCCAGTGCCGCAGCCTTGGCCGCAGCCGTTATCATTGCCCTTTGTTCGCAATCGACCAGGACCCGCCACTGATGAGTATCCTCAGCGTTTTCCACCCGTCCAGCCCGGAGCTGCCGAACAAGCTGCTGACCCACCACGATGATATACAGGCCACGCTGGCCGAGCAGGGCGTGCGTTTCGTCCACCGCCCGCTTGAGCTACGGGTTCGCCCCGGCAGCGCCGCAGACGAGGTCATGGCCGCGTGCGGCGACTACCTCGATCAACTGATGACCGGCCATGGCAGTACGGTCTTCGCGGTACTCAACCGTGACGGCGCAGACCCGCTGCAGGCCGATGTGCGTGATGAACACGTGCATGACGCCGAAGAGGTGTTTGCGGTCGTCAGCGGGCGGGCGCAGGTGGGCTTGCGCCTGGGTGGGTTCGTGTATTCGGTGCTGTGCGAGAAGGGTGACCAGCTGGTGGTCCCGGCCGGCACGCGGCGCTGGGTAGAGCTGGGGGAGACGCCGTTCTGCGTGGCGTTGCGGTTGTTTGGCAGTGAGCAGGGGATGCAGGCGAGGCTTACCGGGGACGAGACTGCCCGAGCGTTCTTGGGCATCGACGAGCTGTGATACGTGTGCCGGTTTCTTCGCGGAGCAAGTCTGCCCCGCGAAGAAACCGGCAAAAGAATCAGCGATAGGTCGGCAATGCAAACCGTTGCTGGCTCTGCAGCATGGTAATGACGGGCAGTTCGCTCGCCTGTTCAGCCAGGTCACGGCGAATGGCGCTGATCGCCCAGGACAGCTGCTCGGCGCTGTGCAGTTGCCCGTAGGTCAACACGCGGCGGGTAACCTTGCCATCAGCGGCACGCAGGGTCAGCAAGACACCACCATCGGGGCGGGGCTGGGTAGCGACCTGGTAGGCCGAAAACACCGAGACGAACTTTTCCTGGATGAGGTCCATATCAACTCCTGACTGTTGTGTGGCAGACGTGAGTTGATGGTTGCAGCGACCGTGCCAAAAAACTTTCTACCTAAAAGTCCTTTAAAATCAATGTTTTGAGATTATTTCGCCAGGGCTGTCTCGTGCAACCTGCATGGTCGTGCATTTTGCACAGTGCATTTTGCACGAGCCCTGAGTTAACTATCGGCTCGATAGAATCTGAACCTTTGACCCGCCGGGCTTGCCTGACAAAAAATTAGGCAATCATTTCTGCCAGGAGGTTCAACATGTCCACCCAACCCGCGCCCGCCGCCATGACCGATGACGAAACAGCGGCCTTTGCCGAGCAGGTCTTCGAGCGTGCCCGCCAAGGCGATGCCGACATGCTCGGGCGCTTGCTTGCCAGCGGTCTGCCGGCCAACCTGCGCAATCACAAGGGTGACACCCTGCTGATGTTGGCCAGCTATCACGGCCACCTCGACGCGGTTCGCGTGCTGCTGGAACACAGCGCCGACCCGCTGCTTGCCAATGACAATGGGCAACTGCCGATTGCCGGCGCTGCGTTCAAAGGCGACCTGGCGATGATCCGTCTGCTGCTGGAGCACGGCGTGCCGGTGGATGCCGCCGCCCAGGACGGGCGCACCGCGTTGATGCTGGCGGCCATGTTCAACCGCCGCGAGATCATCGACTACTTGCTGGCCCAAGGTGCCGACCCGGCGCGCCAGGATGCCCGTGGCGCCACCGCGCTGATGGCCGCGCAAACCATGGGCGCAGTCGATGCGGTAGCGCGCTTGCAAACGCTGGCCGGCTAACCCTGAGGGGGCGTTTGCGGCTATCCTTGGCGACTTTTCACCCGCCGCAGGCCCCCTACATGAAAAACCAGTTGCTCGAACTCATCACCCTCATTGGCGCCGGTTGCATGCGCGAGGAAGACATCGAGCGCATCGCCGACGAGGCCGCCCAGGCCTACGCCGACCCAGCCGCCTTCCTGGCGGCCAATCCGGACATCAACTATGACGACAGCTTCCCCATTGCCTTGGGTGAGTGGGTCGTGCTCGGCAGCCTGCCGGACACCGTGTTGTTCCAAGCAGACAGCTACCAAGAGCTGTTCCAGAACATCACCGATTCGTTCGACAAGAGCGTGCCATTCACCCTCAAAGCCAAGCAGCTGGCGCGCACCGAGCCGTTGACCGCACTCAATCGTATCCAGGTGCAGATGGGGGCCTTGAACAAGGAGGCTGGGGGTTATGTGCTGCTCAATTTCAGCCAGTTGCTGGATGATGAGTTGCAGATGGTGATGGTGGGCCAGCACGACCTGGCGCGGGTGCTGGAGCTGGGTGCCGACGTCGGGATCAAGGTTGAGCCGGCTTTGGAAGCCCTGAAGGTCGCGGTTCACGTTTGACCTGATCGGTTGCTGCACTGGCCTCTTTAGCCCAGCGCGGTATCCAGGAACATCATCACCCCGAACCCGCCCATCAACCCCAGGGTCGCCGCCGTCTGGTGGCCGTTGCGGTGGGTTTCTGGAATCACCTCGTGGGACACCACGAAGATCATCGCCCCCGCCGCCAACCCCATGCTAATCGGGTAGGCCAAGGCGAAGCCGGTGGAAATGCCCAGGCCGATGACTGCGCCCAGCGGCTCCATCAAGCCCGAACCGATCGCCACCAGCGCCGCCTTCATGTTCGACAGCCCCGTGGCACGCAGCGCCAACGCCACGGCCAGGCCTTCTGGGATGTCCTGGATGGCGATTGCGCTGGTCAGCGGCAGGCCGATGTTCATGTCGCCATTGGCGAAGCTCACACCAATGGCCATGCCTTCGGGCAGGTTGTGCAGGGTAATCGCCAGCACGAACAGCCACACCCGGTTGATGCGTTCTGCCTCTGGGCCGCATCGGCCGGTGCTTTCATGTTCGTGCGGGGTGAAGCGGTCCAGGCCCAGCATCAGCAGCACGCCCAGGCCCATGCCCAGTACCACGGTGAAGGCCGCCGCCGGGCCGTTGCCGGTGATCTCGCGGGCGGCGTCCAGGCCCGGCAGAATCAGCGAGAATGAACTGGCTGCCAGCATCATGCCCGCAGCAAAACCGAGCATCACATCCTGGGTGCGCGCGCTGACATCGCGCAGCACCACGGCCAGGACTGCCCCCAGGGCGGTGGCAGCAAAACCGGACAGGCCGCCCAGCAACGCCAGGTGCAGGTTGTCGGCATGGTCACCGCTGACCGCGTTCCACAGGCTCGCCGCCAGCAGCACGACGACCGCTAGCAGGCTCAAGCCCAGGCCGGCGCTGAGCCAGGGGGTGTTCACCACCTGTTGTCGCCAGGCGCTCAGCAACGAAGGGGACGTGGCCGTTTCGGTATGGGCGGGTGGCATGCGAACCTCGAATCAGTGAATACAGGCAGTCTAAGCAAGGACCCGCGCAATCGGCCAAGGATTCCCTTCTATCGACGTGATAGCTGGCTATGCTGTGCTGCAACGTCTTTGCAGGGGAGTAACGGGCATGGGGTCCACATTCAATGGCCTGGTTGGGCTGATCATTCTGGCGCTGGATATCTGGGCGATCCTCAATGTGATCAAGAGCGGCAGCGAAGTGGGGGTCAAGGTGCTGTGGATTTTGCTGATCGCGCTGCTGCCGGTGATCGGGCTGGTGATCTGGGCGATTGCCGGGCCCAGGGGCAATATACGCATCTGACGCCCTGTGTGTAGGAGCGGCCTTGCGTCGCGAACGGGTCGCGCAGCGGCCCCTGATATGTGCGGCACCGCCGAAATCGAGGGGCCGCTGCGCAGCCCGTTCGCGACACAAGGCCGCTCCTACACACACACACACACACAGGCAACGGTTGTGAAATAAGCAGAAATGCGGCCGTGACAAAATTTTCACATTGGTTTAAACAGAATCCGCACCCGCACAATGCTGCGTTGGTATAAGCCAGCGCCATCTCCGCAAACCCGCAATCCTAGGACCTTCCCATTCATGGCTAACACGGATGCCTTGAGACAGGGCGCGCGAGCGTCGTTCGCGCCGACCCTGAAATCCCACCTGGCCTACACGCTGCTCAGCGCCCTGGTCATCATGCTGATGCTCAGCCTCGTGCGCCTGGCGCTGTTGGTCTACAACAGCGACATGATCGGCGATACGCCCTATGCGACCGTCGCCGAAGGCTTCCTCAACGGGTTGCGCTTCGACCTGCGGGTGGTGGTGTACATCAGCATTCCGCTGCTGCTGGCCATTCTCAGCCCCTGGGCCATGGCCCGCCGTGGCGTGTTCCGGCTGTGGCTGACCATCGCCTCGAGCGTGGTGATGTTCCTCGGCCTGATGGAGCTGGACTTCTACCGCGAGTTCCACCAGCGCCTCAACGGGCTGGTGTTCCAGTACATCAAGGAAGACCCCAAGACCGTCATGAGCATGCTCTGGTACGGCTTCCCGGTGGTCCGCTACCTGCTGGCCTGGCTCGTTGGTACCTGGCTGCTGAGCCTGCTGTTCAAGGGCGTCGACCGCATGACCCGTGGCGGCCAGTCGGCCGGCGCTACCCTGCAGCGCCCTGCAGCAAAGTGGTACAACCGCCTGGCGGTGTTCATGGTGATCCTGCTGGTGGCCGTGGTTGCTGCCCGTGGCACCCTGCGCCAGGGCCCGCCGATGCGTTGGGGTGATGCCTTTACCACCGACTCCAACTTCGTCAACCAGCTTGGCCTGAACGGCACCCTGACCCTGATCGACGCAGCCAAAAGCCGCTTCGGCGAAGACCGCGCCAATATCTGGAAGCCTGTGCTGGACCAGCCGCTGGCCACGCAGACCGTGCGCGAGCAACTGCTGACCGCCCACGATACCCTGGTCGACGCCGACGAGGCTGCGATCCGCCGTGACTTCGTACCGCCAGCCGAGCGCACCCTGCCGATCAAGAACGTCGTGGTGATCCTCATGGAGAGCTTCGCCGGCCACTCGGTAGGCGCCCTGGGCAGCCCCAACAACATCACCCCGTACTTTGACAAGCTGGCCAAAGAAGGGTTGTTGTTCGACCGCTTCTTCTCCAACGGCACCCATACCCACCAGGGCATGTTCGCCACCATGGCTTGCTTCCCCAACCTGCCAGGCTTCGAATACCTGATGCAGACCCCGGAAGGCGGCCACAAGCTGTCTGGCCTGCCGGCACTGCTCAGCGCCCGCGACTACGACGATGTGTACGTCTACAACGGTGACTTCGCCTGGGACAACCAGTCCGGTTTCTTCGGCAACCAGGGCATGACCACCTTCATTGGCCGTAACGACTTCGTCAACCCGGTGTTCTCCGACCCGACCTGGGGTGTGTCCGACCAGGACATGTTCGACCGTGGCGCCGAAGAACTGGCCAAGCACGACGGCAAGAAGCCGATCTATGCGCTGCTGCAGACCCTGTCCAACCACACCCCGTACGCGCTGCCCAAGGACCTGCCGGTAGAGCCGGTCACCGGCCAGGGCCGCCTGGACGAGCACCTGACCGCCATGCGTTACTCCGACTGGGCCCTGGGCCAGTTCTTCGAGAAGGCGCGCAAACAGCCGTACTTCAAGGAGACGCTGTTCGTCATCGTCG
Source organism: Pseudomonas sp. SWRI77 (assembly GCF_014269105.1). Classification (NCBI taxonomy): domain Bacteria; kingdom Pseudomonadati; phylum Pseudomonadota; class Gammaproteobacteria; order Pseudomonadales; family Pseudomonadaceae; genus Pseudomonas; species Pseudomonas sp. SWRI77. The sequence goes on from NZ_JABWRV010000018.1 coordinate 92,651, forward strand.
GTGACCACGGCTTCGGCAACCACCAGCAGGTCACCGAACTGGACCTAGGCCGCTTCAACGTGCCGCTGCTGCTGATTGCCCCGGGCATCCAGGAGAAGTTCGGTGCGGTCGACCACACGGTCGGTACCCAGGTCGACATCGTGCCGACCATCATGGGCCGCCTGGGTGGCCAGACCCGCCATCAGTGCTGGGGCCGCGACCTGCTCAACCTGCCTGAGGGCGACCAGGGCGTTGGCATGATCAAGCCGTCGGGCAGCGAGCAGATCGTTGGCCTGGTGCAGGGTGACCGCATCCTCATCGAGTCCAAGGACATGAGCCCGCGCATGTACCGCTACCAGCTGGGCAGCGAGTTCAAGGCCGAGCTGATCGAAAGCCCGGACCAGCCGGAAATGCTGAAAAAGCTGGAAGCGTACATCCAGACCGCAACCAAGAGCCTGTTGGACAACACCGCAGGTGTCGTGCACGGCACACCGAAGTAACGCTGCAACAGGGGCCGCCGTGCGGCCCCTCGTCGGCCAGTGTGGAAGCGGCCCGAACGCCACCACAGAATCCTGCCAACTGAACAATTGCCCCCGCCCAAGGTCAAGCTATACAGACGTCACACACCCGGCGTTGTTTGATTGAGAGGGCTCGTCCAATGAAAGAGTGGGAAGTCATCTTTGCCGACCAGAAAGGCGAACCGACGTCATTGAAGCTGCGGGCCGAGCAGTGCCCCAGCGAAGAAGACGCGGCCCGTGCTATTCGCTCGCAGCTGTTTCCGGTCATGGATGAGCTGGACCTCAACGACTTCCAGGACCGCGCAGTATCCCCCACGGCACGCTGGCTCAAAGAGCAAACTGGCGTGACCATCACCGATATTCACGAAGCGCCCTGATCCGTGCGTTGACGTGGTGCCTGCCCAGGCACTACGCTGGAGCCAGGTGTCAGCCTTTTCTGCGGGCCGGCACCTTTCAATTCGTGTCTTGCATCAGCTCTATACAACTCGATCTGCCCGGCACCGCCGGCAGGTACGTAGTGCCCGGAAAGTCTATCCATTGCTTTGCAGGAGGACGATTCATGAGCAGCCAGAACGACGATATCAGCAGCAATGTCCTGCGCCAGATGAAAGCTGGCGGTTTCGATTTCACCCGTATCCATCCCATCGAGTTCTACGCAGTATTCCCAGACGAAGCCGGCGCACGTCGTGCAGCCGGGCAATTTCGTGGCGAGTCCCTCAACGCCCAGGTGCGCGAAATGAAAGACGGCGCCTGGCACCTTGAACTGAGCAAGGTCATGTATGCCACTTATGGAGGGATTGGCGACTTCGAAGATACGTTCGAGCAGCTCGTGTCACCCTACGGCGGCGAAGTCGAAGGGTGGGGTGTCAAGCACGAGCGGTTGTGCGCCTGACACTCATGGACCGGGGGCTGCCAAGCAGCCCCAGCATCTCAGGGCTTGCGCCCAGCCATATGCCCCAGATAAGCCAATAGCGCATCCAGCTCCTGGTCGCTCAGCACACCCTCTGTAAACCCCGGCATCTTCGCCTGTGGCCAGCGCCGCAGGCTCTGTGGGTCACGTATCAGCTGGCGCAGAAACGCCGGTTGGAAGTACTCGGTAGGGTTGTGCGGCAGGTTCAGGTCCGGCCCCAGCTGGGCGTCACCTGCACCATTGAGGCGGTGGCAGGCCAGGCAATTTTGCTGAAACAGCGCAAAGCCCTGGCGCACCGGGTGCTCGGCTGGCAGCTTCGGGTCTGGCAATAGCGCGGGGAAACGCTGTTCAACCGAGGCCAGGCGGCGGATGGTGGCGATCTGAAACGGCCACTGTTCCGGGCGTATGCCACTGGCTTGCGGTGCCGTCCATACCAGGTAGAACGGCCCGGCACTCGGTTTGCCTTTGCCTAGCCCTGGCCACGGTTTGGCGGGGTCTTCGATCGCCAGCCAGGCACGTGCCGGCCCTTCCTGCAGCAGCGGGGCTGCGGGCATTTCGGCAGCAAAACCATCCAAGGCCACGGCTTGCAGGTGGTCCCTGGCAGCTACCCCCTGCAGCAGCGCAGACAGGGGGACGGCCCGATAGTGCATGGGGCGCTTATAGGAAACGTCCTGCTCGATGCGGATGTCCTGGGCCAGCGGGTGGCCAAGCAGTTCAGCGCTGCTCCACTGGCGCGAGTGTGCACCCAGCTCCAGGTGCAGCTGCGCCGCCGACAGTGGCAGGCTGAGTAGCAAGGCGAGTAGGGCAAGGCATTGGCGCATGGTTAATCTCCGACCATCAAGGCCGGCAGGTTACCTGTGCGTTGCCTGTTGGCGCCACAGCCGCCGTCAGCCGAACAAACGTGTCAGGTTCGGCAGGATCAGCAGTAAAGTCGTGGCAAAGACAATGAGCCCCGCTTGGCGTATTTTTGATTGTCTGAACATGGCGGACCGCCTTCTTGTTGTTATTCCTGAATACCCGTTGGCTTCCTTGTCGCGTCTCGGGTCGATCACAGTGGCGTCTGTTGTCGCCTGGTCTGCTTGCCTCTTGAACGTGCATATACAACCAACAGTAGGGTGTGTGGCATCCATGTTTGAGAACCCTTTGTTCTAATTGTAAGGTCAGTTAATTTCATTGCGTTATGAGGCCAATTGCCAGCTGGCTGGCATGCTCTCACTAGACCGCTGCGTTGGCGCCAACGATACGCCGGCAAAATATGACCGTTCGTCAGTGCGGCCTACTTGCTTGTACGTGCCTTTCGCGGCAGTCTCTACAGCAGATTCCCACCCATGTCGTTCAGGACTATCCCTATGTCGTTACGCATCTGCATCCTGGAAACCGATGTCCTGCGACCGGAGTTGACGGCGCAGTACCACGGCTATGGCAGGATGTTCGAGCAGTTGTTCTCGCGTCAGTCGATCGCCGCCGAGTTTCGTGTGTACAACGTGATGAACGGCGACTACCCCGCCGACGATGAAGTGTTCGATGCCTATCTGGTGACCGGCAGCAAGGCCGATTCGTTCGGTGCCGATCCGTGGATCCAGCAACTCAAGGCCTACCTGTTGAAGCTTTACGCACGCGGCGAGAAGCTGCTGGGCGTCTGTTTCGGCCATCAACTGCTGGCGCTGACCCTGGGTGGCAAGGCTGAACGGGCGGAGCAGGGCTGGGGGGTGGGTATCCACCGTTACTCACTGGCGGCACATGCGCCGTGGATGGACCCGCAGGTGTCCGAGCTGACCTTGCTGATCAGCCACCAGGACCAGGTGACCGAGTTGCCGGAAGGCGCTACCGTAATTGCCTCCAGCGACTTCTGCCCGAACGCCGCCTACCACATTGGTGACCAGGTGCTGTGCTTCCAGGGGCATCCGGAGTTCGTGCACGACTACTCCAAAGCGTTACTGGATGCGCGCCAGGCGTATCTGGGTGATGAGGTTTACCACAAGGCCGTGGCCAGCCTGGCCACCGAGCATCAGGGCGACCTGGTGGGGGAGTGGATGTTGCGGTTTATTGAGCAGCCGGTGAACAAGGGTAATCTGGCGTGAGGGTTTGGGGTCGCCAAGCGGCCCCGGCAACCTCACAACCAACCCGATTTCTTGAAGCTGGCATACAACCCCGTGCAGCCCAGCCCAATCACCCCCAGCACGCCAAAATACCCGTACTGCCACCCCAGTTCTGGCATGTTCTGAAAGTTCATCCCATAGATCCCGGCAATCGCCGTGGGGAAGGCCAGTATCGCTGCCCAGGCCGCGAACTTGCGCTGCACGATGCTCTGGCGCGACGACTCCAGCAACATGCCGATCTCGATGGTCTGGCTGGCGATATCGCGAATGCCGGCCAAGTCTTCCATCTGTCGCGTAACGTGAATCTGTACGTCGCGAAAGTACGGGCGCATGTTCTTGTCGATGAACGGGAAGCTCAAACGCTGCAGTTCCTCGCTCACCTCCACCATCGGCGCCACGTAGCGGCGTAAGCGCAGAATATCGCGGCGCAGGCTGTGCAGGCGGCGGATGTCATCCTCCTGCAGCGAGCCACCGAGCACGCTCTGCTCCAACTCCTCGATCTCGCCATGAATGGCTTCGCTGACCGGTTGGTAGTTCTCGGTCACAAAATCCAATAGCGCGTACAGCACGAAGTCCTCGCCGTGTTCCAGCAGCAAAGGCCGCGCCTCGCAGCGTTGGCGCACCAGGGCATAGGATTTGGAGTGGCCGTTGCGGCAGGTGATGATGTAGCCATTGCCGGCGAAGATATGGGTTTCGATGAACTCCAGCTTGCCCTCATGACGCACCGGCGAATAAGTGACGATGAACAGCGCGTCGCCAAAAGTTTCAAGCTTGGGCCGGCTGTGTTTTTCCAGGGCATCTTCGATGGCCAGCTCGTGCAGGTTGAACTGGCGCTGCAGGGTGGCCAACTCCTCGGCGTTGGGCTCCTCCAGGCCGATCCAGACGAAGTGGCCAGGCTTGCACGCCCATTCGCTGCCTTCGTCGATGCTGATATTGGTGACTTTTCTGCCGGCGCTGTACACCGCCGATGCCACGACTCGACCCATGGTTGTCCACTTATTCGGTTGAACACGGTTTACAGCTTGGGCTGTAAGGCGCTTGAGGGCAACCTAGTGGCTCGCCAGTTCAGCTTCCATGCGGTCGATGCACTGCTGCATCTGGCTGCGGCACTGCTCGATCAGTGCGGGGATGTCCCGCTGGCTCAAGCCTGCCGTGGCAATCGGTGGCAGCGAGCGCACGATCACCGTTCGCCGCCGCCAGCTGTTCAGGCTCAGGCGCCGGGCATAACGGCTGACGCACACTGGCACGATCGGCACGCCGGCTTCGATGGCCATGTGAAAGGCGCCTTTCTTGAACGCCAGCAGGTGTTCGTCCGGGTTGCGGGTGCCCTCCGGGAAGATCCAGATCGAGGTGTCGTTGTGCAGAACGTGGGTGGTCTTTTGCAGTGCCTTGCGCGCCTGGTAGGGGTTCTTGCGGTCGACCAATACGTTGCCGCCCAGCCAGAACAGCTGGCCGAACAACGGGATCCAGCCCAGGCTCTTCTTGCCGATGGCCACGGTGCGCTTCGGCACCACCTGGCCAATGACGAACAGGTCGAAATTGGACTGGTGGTTGGCGACGATGACGCACCCGGGAGGGTGATCGAACAGCGGGCCGACTTCGGCCTTTAGCCGGATACGCATCAGCCAGGTGGCCGGCACGCTATAGAGCCGGGCAAAGAGCCGGCTGTTGTCGGGGTTGAAGGGGCGGCACAGGCCGATCACCAGGCCTATGCCGCCCACCAGCAGAAAATGCAGGCCTAACAGGAGCATGCGCAACGAATAAAGCATGACGAGACTCACACCAGACAGTCGAATTCCAGTGTACGACTGTACACTGGAAGAGGCAAATGTCGGGGTGGGTCTTTGGCTTAACCCATCGGGTTCTGGTCCAGCTCGATGGCTTTATCCAGGGCATCGAGCAGGCCCTTGCGCACCTTGAGCTTGGTGTTCTTGTGCGCCAGCATGTTCAGCTTCTTCAATTCACGGGCAGCGGCCAGCGCCGCTTCGTGCAGTTGCTCGGCCGGCACCACCTTGTCGAGGAAGCCGGCGTCCAGCGCCCCTTGCGGGTCGAAGATCTCGGCATTGATCACCGAGCGGTGGAAGGCCGAGCGGCGCAGGCGGTCACGGGCCAGCTCGATGCCGGCATGGTGCATGGTCATGCCGATCTGCACTTCGTTCAGGCACACCTTGTACGGCCCTTCGACGCCGATGCGGTAGTCGGCCGACAGCAGCAGGAAGGCACCTTTGGCCACGGCATTGCCAGGGCAGGCGACGATCACCGGGAACGGGTGCGACAACAGGCGGCGGGCGAGGGTGGAGCCGGCGGTGACCAGGCTGATCGCTTCTTTGGGGCCGGCGGTCATGACCTTGAGGTCGTAGCCCCCAGAGAGTATGCCCGGTTGCCCGGTGATGATGACCACTGCACGTTCCTGCTCGGCGCGGTCGAGGGCGGCGTTGAAGGCGATGATGACATCCGGCGAGATGGCGTTGACCTTGCCGTTGCTCAGGGTCAGGGTGGCGATGCCGTCTTCGGCGTGGTAGGTAATCAGCTCGCTCATGGCAGAGTCCTTTGGGTGGCGTGCTTGCGACGTTACCCAGCACTGCCTGCCAGGTAAAGCAGCAAGGCTGACTGGCTGGTCAGCGTTTGCCCGGCATGCCTTGGCGCGCCGGGGCAGGGTGTGTGCAGGCGGTAAAAGCACAGGCGAGAATGGCAGCATTGCCCTGGCGGCCTCGGGTTTTCAGTGAATTTGCATAAACGCATGAAATTTCTGAAAAAAATGCTTGCCAAAGAAAAGCTCTTCCACTAAATTAGCGCGCCTCGACAGGCTGAAAGGCTTGAAGAGAAACGGTGAAGTGTCCGAGTGGTCGAAGGAGCACGCCTGGAAAGTGTGTATACGAGAAATCGTATCAAGGGTTCAAATCCCTTCTTCACCGCCACATTCTACAAAAAGCCCCCGCGCTGAAAAGCGCGGGGGCTTTTTGTTTTCACAGCGCTAATGGCGCTGCTGCGTGGCCCCTTGCCACCCTGTGGGGGCGAGTAACCCCACCCCCACAGGCGGTTGATCAGAAGCTCACGGATGCCGACAAGCGTGCCGTGCGCGGCGCGCCCTGGAACAGGTAGTTGTCCCCCAGGTAATCCCCCACATCGCGCCAGTAGCGTTTGTCGAACACGTTATCCACAGTCAACCGCAGCACCGTGTCATACCCCCCGATGCGCGTGCGGTAACGGCTACCCACATCAAAGACGGTATAACCTCCCACCTCGACATTGCCCGCCTGGCTGGCATATTTGCTGGCGCTGTAGCGCGCACCTCCGAGTAACGCCAGGCCCGGTACCGGCAGGCTGTATTCGGCCTGCAGGGCCGCACGCAGCTTGGGCACGTTGATGGCCTGGTGGCCTTCGTAAGCATCGGTCCCGCTGTTTTTTACCCGCGCGCGGATGGCGGCGGCGCTGGTCTGAACCTGCAGGTTCGAGGTCACCCAACCGCTGGCACCCAGCTCCAGGCCGGTGTTCTTCTGTTGGCCTTGCTGGACGTAGGTGAAGTTACCCTCGCCATCCGGGCGTGCGTATTGGTACGCCTGGCGGATCTGGAACAGCGCGGCAGTGAAGCTTAAGCCCTGCCAGTCACGCTTGATGCCCAGCTCCAGTTGGCGAGACAAGGTCGGGGCGAGGATTTCGGCAGCGTTGCTGGCAAACCAGGGGGCGGTGCCACCGGCCGACAAGCCTTTTGAGTAGCTTGCGTACAGCGTGGTGTCCGGGCTTGGTTTGTAGATGAGCGCAGCGTTAGGAAGCAATTGGTACTGACGGGTATGGCGCCCGGCAACACCGGTTTCGTCCCAGGTTTTTTCGTCCAGGCGCACTTCGCGAGCGCCGATCACGGTCTGCCACTGCTCGTTGAAGCTGATGCGATCATTGACGAACAGACCGTACTGGCGGCTGTCCAGGCGTCGCTCGCTTGAGCCGATCGGCTTGTCGGAGGGGGCGAGGGCTGGCGCGCCGGTGTAGATGTTGCCGGTGCCCAGCCACTCGTTGTAATAGGGCCGTTGATCCACGGTACGGCGTTGGGCGCTGCTACCGACTGTCAGGTCGTGCCCCACGCCCAAGGCATCGAAGCGGCCATTGAGCGTGGCTTGTGCCTCATCGGTGCGGCGCGTGTCATCCGGGCTGCGGTAGTCATAGATGTCGTAGTCGCCATTGCTGGCGAAGAACGCGCCCTCGCTCGAGCCCCACGCAAACGCGCTGTAATCGTCGATCACCACCTTGCTGCGCGACGCGCTCAACGTCCCGGTCCATGCCTCGCTGAAGCGGTATTCGAAGCGCCCGCCCAGGTTCAGCGAATCGTTCTGCACCGGCTTGGCCCACTGTTGGTAGGCCAGGCGATCATCCGGGTCGATACCGTGGGGCACCTGCGTGCCGCCGAGCAACTGGTAACCGGGAACCGAGCGTTGCTCCCGGTGCTGGTACTCGGCGTCCAGCTGCAAGGTAGCATCCGGGTTGATCTGCCAGTCAAAGGCCAGCGAGGCGAAGTCGCGCTTGCCGTCGGCATGGTCGACATAGCTGCGGATGTCCTCATGGGCCAGGTTGGCGCGCAGGCCGAACTGCCGCTCACTGCCGAACCAGCCGCCCAGGTCGGTGGCCAGGTAGCGCTCGCCCTGTTCGTTGGTCGACACCGTCACGCTACGCACGTCTTCGGCGCGCTTGGTCACGTAGTTGATCAGCCCGCCAGGCTCCGAAACGCCACTCTGCAGGCCGGACAAGCCCTTGAGCAGCTCCACTTGCTGCTTGTTTTCCAGGGCCACGTTCTGCTCGCCAGCGAGGGTCTGGCCATTGATCCGGTAGCTGCTGGCGGCATTGAGCGCGAAGCCACGTACGTTGAAGTTTTCGTAATAGCCGATGGGCGCGTAGCTTTCACCCACCGAGGCATCGCTTTGCAGCACTTCGCTGAGCTTGCGCACCTGGCGGTCCTCCAGCAGTTGCTGGCTGAACACGCTGACCGAGGCCGGGGTGTCGAGCAGTGGCGCGGCCTGCAAGCCTGCTACCGACGCTTCGCGTACCTGGTAGCCGTCGTCGCCATAGCGGTCGGAAACCCGCAGTGGCTCCAGCATGACGCTGTCTTCGGCAAGACCATGAGGGCAATGCAAGGCTAGGCCCAGGCTGAGCAAGCTCAGGGGCAGGCGGGGGCGAAGCGGGGGCATGCGGGGCTCCTGAAGGCCGGTACGGGCCGTGAAAAAGGCGGCATCTTAACAGCCGCCTTCACCCTGAAACGATCAGGGCCTCGCGATATTCAGTGGTTGCTGGCCGGGCGCTTGTGCTGGCGCCAACTGTCGTCGATCTTCGACCAGGTCTTGCCATCGGTGACGGCCAACAGTTTGCGCCCATCCTTGAAGGTGGCAAGGAAGGTGGCTTCTTGCTCCTTGCCGCCCAGCCAGAGCCCGGCCAGCAACCCCACCGGGCCGGCCACCAGGGCGCCCGCCACACCCCAGCCGAGGGCAGTGCCCAGGCTGCGGCTGGACTCCAGGCTGGCCAACCTGAGGTCGCTGATGCGCGTGAGGGAGATCCGCTCGCCCGGCGAAGGGCTGCGCGGGGTCTTGAGTGTGAGCGATCCGTTGCGATACTCGCCTTCACCTTGCAAGAAATCGCCGGATTGCACCGTGAGTCTTGTCATTGGGTCTTCCTGTCAGAAGGGCATTGTCCAGCGCCTACTGAGCGCTGCCCGCCCTGGCAAGTCAACGGCCAAGCGACGGAGGGTAGTGCGTTGCAGTGTCGCGGCCCAAGCGCTTGCGCTCGGCCAGCGCCCAGGCCAGCAGCGCCACTGTACCGATCACCAGTCCGGCAACGACGATGCCGATCCAGCCTTGGCGCTGGAACAGTTGCGTGCCCAGCAGCGACCCCAGCGCACCGCCGATGAAGTAACAGGTGATGTAGCCGGCATTGAGCCGCGTGCGTGCCTCAGGCCGCAGCGCGATCACCGCATTCTGGTTGCTGACGTGCACCAGTTGCACTGCCAGGTCGAGCATCAGCACCCCCAGCAGCAGGGCCGGCAGCGAGTATTCGGCAAAGCCCAGCGGCACCCACGACAGCAGCAGTACCACCAACCCCACCGTGGTGCCCAGCGAGCCCTTGCCGCGGTCAGCCAGGCGCCCGGCCCAGTTGGCCGACAGTGCCCCCGCCGCGCCGGCCAGGCCGAACAGGCCGATTACCGCATCCGAGTAAAAGTAAGGCTCTTGTGCCAGCAAAAATGCCAGCGGTGTCCAGAACAGCGCGAACAGGCTGAACGCCAACAGGCCGAGCAACGCCCGCAGGCGCAGCACCGGTTCTTCGAAGAACAGGCGGAATACCGAGCCGATCAGCGCCGGGTATTTCAGCCCGGCAGGGTTGTGATGCTGCGGCAAGCTGCGGTACAGGGCAAAGGCAGTGATGGCCATCAGCACGGCGGCCAGTACGTAGATACTGCGCCAGCCCCCCAGTTCAGCCATGAAGCCGGCCGCCGTGCGGGCCAGCAGGATACCCAGCAACAAGCCGCTCATCAGGGTGCCGATCGCTCGCCCGCGCTGATGCGGCTCACTCAAGGTCGCGGCCATGGGTACCAGGATCTGCGCCACCACCGAGAACAGGCCGGTCAGCGCGGTGCCTAGCAGCAACCACGGCAGGTTCGGCGCGCAGGCGCTGATGACCAGGCCGAGGGTGGCGATGGCGGTCATCACAGTGATCAGGCGGCGCTGTTCGAACAGGTCGCCCAGCGGTGCCAGCAACAGCAGGCCGGCGCCGTAGCTGAGCTGGGCGGCGATGACGATGCTGCCGGCGCTGGCGGTACTCAGCCCGAATTGCTGGGCGATGCTGTGCAGCAACGGCTGGGCATAGTAGTTGCTGGCCACGGCCAGGCCGGTGGCGGTGGCCATCAGCAGAATCAGGGCGCGACTGAGGGTTGGGGTGTTCATGGGGATCTCGAGGGCAGGGGGCTTTATTCTAGGGCCGGTAGGGGTAGGGCAGTTGAGTTTTAGTGCCCTGCACCCCGCCGCCTTCACCACATCAAGCCGCAAAGCCACCATCGGCCGTCAAACTGGCCCCGGTGATATACCCCGCCTCCGGCCCCGCCAGGTAAGCCACAAAACTGGCAATCTCATCCACCTGCCCATAACGCCCGATCGCCATCAGCGGTATCAGGCTTTCGGCAAACTCGCCGCTGGCCGGGTTCATGTCGGTGTCCACCGGGCCGGGCTGCACGTTGTTGACGGTAATGCCCTGCGGGCCAAGGTCGCGGGCCATGCCCCGGGTCAGCCCCACCAGTGCCGACTTGCTCATGGCATAGGGTGCGCCACCGGCAAACGGCATCCGCTCGGCGTTGGTGCTACCGATATTGATGATGCGCCCACCCTGGCCCATGTAGCGCACGGCTGCCTGGCTGGCGACGAACACACTGCGCACGTTCACCGCCAGCATGCGGTCGAAATCGGCCAGGTCGAACTCGGCAATCGGGGCCACGGTCAGCACACCGGCGTTGTTGACCAGGATGTCGAGCCCACCGAAGGCCTTGGCGGTGTCATCCACCGCCAACTGCACGGCTGCCGCGTCGGCGCTGTCGGCCCGCAGGGCCAGGGCCTGGCCGCCATTGCCGATGATTTCCTGGGCCAGCTGTTCGGCCGGGCCGGCCGAGCTCACGTAGGTGAAGGCAACCCGAGCGCCTTCGCGGGCCAGGCGGCGGACGATGGCCGCGCCAATGCCACGGGAACCGCCTTGGACCAGGGCTACTTTACCGTCGAGGGGAAGTTGTTTGGACATGCTGATCTCCTGCTGGGAAGCAAGGCCGAATGCCTTGGATGGGCGCAGTATCGGTGGCTAATTACCTGCTGATAAGATGGCAATCACTATCAGCAGAGTAAACCTTTGGTTGTGAATCATGGCCATGGAGTCTTTCAACGCCCTCGAGTGCTTTATCCGTAGCGCCGAGGTTGGCAGTTTTGCCGAGGCTGCCCGCCGTCTGAGCCTCACGCCTGCCGCAGTCGGCAAGCATGTGGCCCAACTGGAGGCCCGGTTGGGCGTGCGCCTGTTCCAGCGTAGTACCCGCAAGCTGACCCTGACCGAAGCGGGCCAGCGCTTTCTGGGGGAGGTGAGTGACAGCTTTCGCACCATCCAGTATGCCGTGGCCAACCTGGCCAGTGCCGAAGGCCAGCCGGCCGGGTTGCTGCGGGTGAGCATGGGCACGGTGTTCGGGCGGCTCTATGTGTTGCCGCTGCTGGGGGAGTTTTTGCGTCGTTACCCCGCTATTACCCCAGACTGGCATTTCGACAATCGCCAGGTCGATTTGATCGGCCAGGGTTTCGATGCGGCCATTGGGGGTGGTTTCGAGCTGCCACTGGGCGTGGTGGCGCGCAAGTTGACCCCCGCCCATCGGGTGCTGGTGGCGGCGCCTGGCTATCTGGACCAGCGCCCACCCATCGATGGCCCGCAGGCGTTGCAGCGCCATGACGGAATCCTGATTCGCTCACCCCAGACCGGACGGGTGCGCTCCTGGCCGCTGACCAGCCGCTGGCAGGAGCAGCAGCCGTTGCTGCTGCGTCAGGCGATGACCATGAGTGATTCGGATGCGGCTTGTGCGGTTGCGCAGCAGGGTTTGGGCATCGCATTGGTCAGTTTGCCGTTTGCGGTACCTTACCTGCAGGCAGGGCGACTGCAGCGGGTGTTGCCGGACTGGTATGTGGACGATGGGCATATCAGCTTGTATTACGCCGAGCACAAACTCTTGCCGAGGAAGACGCGGGCGTTCATCGATTTTGTCGTGGAGCAGTTTGCGCAGCAGGGGTTGGCGGGGCAATTCGATGCGTTGCAGCGCCTTTAGATGAATGTTGCCTAGCCCGGCCTTTTCGCGGGGCAAGCCCGCGCCCACAGGTACCGCACAAGTCTTGGGTTAAGTGAAGATGATCTTGTGGGAGCGGGCTTGCCCCGCGAAGAGGCCAGCTCAGACGACCTCACTAATGAACAGTACCTGTGCCCCCAGGCTCACCTCATCATCGACCCGCTTGCCCATCAGCTGTTGCCCCAGCGGCGAGCGTGGTGTAATCACCGTCACCAGCTCGTCGCCGTCGCCAATCTTCAACCCCGCCGCCTCGGGCCCGAGAAACAGCCGGCGCTGCTGGCCATCCTCATCCTCAAGGGTCACCAGATTGCTCACTTGTATACCCCGCAGCGGGTCGTAGTCGCGCAGCAGCAGTTGCTGGTAGATCTGCAGCGCCTGGCGGATCTCGGCCGTGCGGCGCGCCTGGCCGGTGGCGAGGTACGAGGCTTCCAGGCCTAGCGTGTCGTACTTGTTCTCGGCGATGTTCTCTTCGGCGGTGGCAGCTTCGTACGCGGTCTGCGCCGCGCGGCTCAGCACGTCCACGTCATGTTCGAGGGTCGCGACGATGCGCGTGAGAAGCAGGGGCTTGTCCATCTTCAGTAACAGAACTCCAGCACATTGGCCTGGCTTTTATCGGTAGGTGCGGTGCGGTTCTGCTGCAGCCAGAACTGGCACTTGGGGCTGTTGAGGTTGCGCGGGTTACCCTGGGCGGCCTCGGCGGCCTGTTGCCGTTCCTGTTGTTGCAGGATGCCCTTGTAGCGCTCGAACATCTCACCCTGCGCATCCACCGGGGGCGCGGCGGGTTGGCCGAGGGCAGGGGCCAGGGCCTGGGCAACCGGCTGCACCTGCTCGGGCCACAGTTGCACTGCCAGCCATAGGCTCACGGCGATGGCCACGGCGCCCAGCCACAGGCCAATGGCCACGCACAGGGTCAGCTGCAAAGGCTTGAGGGTGATCTTCAGTTCGCGGTGGCGGGGCATGGCGGCCTCCTGGCAGGGTGGGGCGGCGTGCATTGTCGCACGCTGCTGGCGAATTTTACCCGCAGGTGCTTTTGTCGACGACAATTTATCCGCAGAATCCGCGGTTTTCCGCACCATGAGGGGGAGGGCACATGAAGGCCACCTGGGACATCTTTTGCACCGTCGTCGACAATTATGGCGATATCGGCGTGACCTGGCGCCTGGCGCGGCAACTGGTGGACGAGCACGAAATCGCAGTGCGCCTGTGGGTGGACGACCTGAATGCCTTCGTGCCGATGTGCCCCGGGGCCGATGCCGCAGCGTTGCAGCAGTGGCAGCAGGGCGTCGATGTGCGCCAGTGGCCGGCCGAATGGGTGCCGATTGAGCCCGCAGATGTGGTGATCGGCGCCTTCGCCTGCCAGTTGCCGGCGCACTATGTCGAGGCCATGCGCGCCCGGGCGAAGCCGCCGCTGTGGCTGAACCTCGAATACCTCAGCGCCGAGCACTGGGTGGAAGGCTGCCACGGCTTGCCGTCCCCCCAGGCCAACGGCTTGCGCAAGGTGTTCTTCTTCCCCGGCTTTACCGAGAAGACCGGCGGCCTGTTGCGCGAGGCCACGCTGCTGGCGCGGCGCCAGGCCTTCGAACAGTCCGCCGAGGCCCGCCAGGCGTTCTTGCAACGGCTTGGTGTGTACCCCGAGGTGCAGACGCGGCTGATCTCGCTGTTCGCCTATGAAAACACCCAGCTGGGCAATTGGCTGGATGCGTTGGCGGCAGATAGCCAGCCGACCCACCTGCTGGTGCCGCAAGGGCGCATTCTGGCTGACGTCGGCAGCTGGTTGGGCCTGGTCCGGCTGGAGGTGGGTGATGTGCGCGTCCGTGGGGCGCTGACCGTGCAGATTTTGCCGTTCGTCAGCCAGGACGATTATGATCGGTTGCTGTGGAGCTGCGATTTCAATGCCGTGCGCGGCGAAGACTCCTTCGTGCGCGCGCAATGGGCCGGTCGCCCGATGCTGTGGCACATCTACGTGCAGGACGAGAACGCCCATTGGGAAAAGCTCGAAGCGTTCCTTGAGCATTATCGACACGGCCTGTCAGCCGATGCCTCTGCCGCCCTGGTGGCATTGTGGCGTGCCTGGAACATGGACCGTGACGTCGGCCAGGCGTGGCAAGCGGCCCAGCAACACTGGCCAGAACTGCAACAGCATGCCCGTGATTGGGCGGCCCGTCAGGCCACTCGGCCAGACCTTGCCATGGCGCTGGTACAGTTTTACCGAAATTGGCTATGATATGCGGCCTCGATTTTTATAAATCCATCCAGATTCGGATACTTCGCAATGAAAACTGGTAAAGAACTGAAACCCGGTACCGTACTGCGGATCGACAACGACCCGTGGCTGGTGCAAAAAGCTGAGTTCACCAAATCGGGCCGTAACAGCGCGATCATGAAGACCAAGCTGAAGAACCTGCTGACCGGCTACAAGACCGAAACCGTATACGGTGCGGACGACAAGCTGGACGATGTGATCCTGGATCGCAAAGAAGCGACCCTGTCGTTCATCAGCGGTGACACGTACACCTTCATGGACACCACCGACTATTCCATGTACGAGCTGAACGCCGAGGATATCGAAGCCGTTCTGCCGTTCATCGAAGAAGGCATGGAAGACATCTGCGAAGCCGTCTTCTTCGAAGGCCGCCTGGTGTCGGTAGAACTGCCGACCACCATCGTGCGCCAGGTTGACTACACCGAAGGTTCCGCTCGCGGCGACACTTCGGGCAAGGTCATGAAACCTGCCAAGCTGAAGAACGGTACTGAGCTCAGCGTTGCTGACTTCATCGAAATCGGCGACCTGATCGAGATCGATACCCGCGAAGGCGGTTCGTACAAAGGCCGCGCCAAGAAGTAAGTGTTCTTGAGATGCAGCAAAAAACCCGGCCTCGGCCGGGTTTTTTTATACCTGTGTTCAGACCGTCACATGCAGCCTTACATCCACATTGCCGCGGGTGGCATTGGAGTAAGGGCAGACCTTGTGCGCCTTCTCCACCAGCCCTTCGGCATCGGCCTGGGCCAGGCCTGGCAGGTTGATGTGCAGGTCGATGTCCAGGCCGAAACCACCCTCAATCTGGCCAATGCCCACCTTGGCAGTGATCGAGGCATCTGCTGGCAGGGCTTTCTTCTCTTGCCCGGCAACAAACTTCAGGGCACCGATGAAGCAGGCCGAGTAGCCGGCAGCGAACATCTGCTCTGGGTTGGTGCCTTCACCCCCCGCGCCGCCCAATTCCTTGGGGGTGCTCAGCTTGACCTCCAGCTTGCCGTCGCTGGAGCGGGATTTGCCGTCGCGCCCGCCGGTGGAGGTGGCTTCGGCGATGTACAGCGGAGTGACCTTTTGCATCTTGAGCCTCGCTAACGTGCTGTGCGCGACCTGGGGTGAGGTGGCGCTGGGTGGGTGTGGGATTTAAATTAGCGCGCAATTAGTTTGCGCGCAAGATAAATATTCACCGCTCATCCGAACGGCCATCTCACAGCATAGCGCTCAGAGGTTTTTCTGCAGGTTTTCGCGCAGGTCCAGCAGGTCGGCTTGCAGCTGTTGCAGGCGCTGCAAGCTGCGCCCGCTGGCCTTGAGGATGCACGGTGGCACCTGTTTGGCCTGTTGCTGCAGGTCGCGGCCCTTGTCGGTCAACTGCACCAATACCACCCGTTCGTCCTCGCGGCTGCGGGTGCGCTTGAGCAGGCCTTCGCTTTCCAGGCGCTTGAGCAGCGGGGTCAGCGAGCCAGGGTCGGTGAGCAGGTGCTGGCTGATCTCGCCCACGGTCAGGCCGTCCCGCTCCCATAGCACCAGCATCGCCAAGTATTGCGGGTAGGTCAGGCCCAGCGCCTGCAGCAGCGGTTTGTAGACCTTGGTCATCAGCAACGAGGTTGAATGCAGGGCGAAGCAGACCTGGTTGTCCAGCAGCAGCTCGTCACAGGAGGCTTGGGTGTCGGCGTTCATGCAGGTCCTTGGAATCATCAATGGGAAAATCTAGCACGCTGATCATCAGTGCGTTCACTGCCAGCGCAGTTCACTGCGCAGCGCCAGGTCCCAGGGTGGAATGGGGCTGAAACGGCTCTTGAGAAATTCGAGCAGCAAACGGCTGCGAGAGTTCGTTTCATGTGCAAGGCGCAGCGCATAAATACCGCTGCTCTCTGCTGCCGGCAGGCCGCCGTCGCAGAACAGCGCAATCAGTTCGCCGCGCAGCAGGTATTCGCTGATCAGCCAGGTGGGCAGGTGGGCGACGCCTAAACCGGCCAGGGCGCCAAACAGCAAGGTTTCGGCGTTGTTGGCGGCCATGCGCATGCGTGTTGGCCGATACAGTCGGGCCTGGCCCGCCACGTTGAAGCGCCAGGCGAAAGGCGGTGCCAGGCCGTCCCAGTCCAGGCCGTCATGTTCAGGCAGTTCGCTGGGGCACGCCGGTACGCCACGGCTGGCCAAGTAGGCTGGGCTGGCGCAGGCGATGCGCACCATGTACGCCAGCGGCGTGGCCACCAGGCGGGTGTCGGCCAGGGGACCTGCGCGCAACACCAGGTCGACCTCGCCCAGGTGGCTGCCGTGCAGGTCGACGAAGCTGTCGATCAGACGCAGGTGCACGTCCAGCCCCGGGTACGCCACCAGAAAGTCGGCGATGGCCGGGGCCAGGTGGCGGCGGCCGAACGCGGCGGGGGCGTCGATGCGGATCAAGCCTTCCGGGGCGCTGCTCAATGACACGGCTTCGGCGCGGGCCAGGCGTAGTTCCTCGATGATACGCCGTGCGCGCTCGGCAAAGGCATTGCCTGCCGGTGTGGCACGCACCGCGTGAGTGCTGCGGGTGAACAGGCGGCTGCCCACCGCGTTTTCCAGGTTGTCGATGCGCCGGGCCACGGCCGAGGGCGTCAGCGGGTGGCGCCGAGCGGCGGCGGAAAAACTGCCGGTTTCCAGCACATCGAGGAACAGGCTGAGTTGGTCGGTAAGGATGTCAGGGCTCATGGCGGCTCGGCTTTGCAGAAAACGCACAGCCATTGTGCGCTGCTGTGCGTTTCCCCACCAGCCCCGACTCGGTAGCATGCGCCCATTGCTAAAGAACGGCACAAGAGGCCCTGATGATCGAGTGGTTGTTGTATAGCGTGCTGGGCGCAGCCCTGGGCACCATGGGCGGTTTGTTCGGCATCGGCGGTGGGCTGATTGCCATCCCGGCGCTGGGCGTGTTGTTCGGGCTGGACCAACAGCTGGCGCAGGGCACTGCGTTGGTCATGGTGGTACCGAATGTGTTGCTGGCGCTGTGGCGCTACCACCAGCGCAATCGCATCGAACTGCGCCATGCGCTGCCGTTGGCGTTGTGCAGTTTGCTGTGCGCCTGGCTGGGTTCGATCTGGGCGGTGGGCATCGATGCCCAGGCCATGCGCCTGGGGTTTGTCGGTTTTCTGGTGGCGCTGGCCATCTGGAACGTGGCGCGGATGTTCTTGAGGGTTGCGCCGCCAAGCCCTGAAATGCGCTATGCCTGGCCATGGCTGGGGGTGCTGGGCAGCTTTGCCGGAACCATGGGTGGGCTGTTCGGGGTGGGGGGCGCGGTGGTTGCGACGCCGATACTGACCAGTGTGTTCGGCACCACGCAGGTGGTGGCGCAAGGGCTCTCGCTGGCATTGGCGGCGCCCAGTACGGCGGTGACTCTGCTGACGTATGGCGTGCACCAGAGTGTCGATTGGGCGGTGGGAATACCCTTGGCGGTGGGTGGGTTGCTCAGCATCAGCTGGGGCGTGAGGTTGGCGCATGCCTTGCCAGAGAAAGTGTTGCGGGCGATGTTTTGTGTGTTTCTGGTGGTGTGTGCGGTGATGCTGGGGTTTGAGCTTTGAGCTTTGAGCTTTGAGCTTTGAGCTTTGAGCTTTGGGGGCCGCGGTGCGGCCCTTTCGCGACGCAAGGCCGCTCCTACTTGAAGCCTTCGACGATGTAGTCGGCCATGCAATCGGTGATCGGCGAAGGGTTCTGCGTACTGCGCACCAACATCACATTGGCCACCGGTAACTGCGGCAACCCATCGTTATCGCCGAGAATCCGGATATTGCCGCCCACCAGGCTCTGCAACTGCGCCGTTACTGCCAGCCCGGCCGTGACGATGGCAAAGATCGCCGCCAGGCTGGGGCTGGTATAGGCAATGCGGTAGTCGATGCCCTGTGCCTCCAGCGCATTGCAGGTCCAGGCGCGGCAAAAGCAGTCGGTATTGAACAGCGCCACCGGCATGGGCCGTTGCTCCTGTGGGCAAAAACCTTCGGCCGCAGCCCACACCAGGCGCTCCTGGCGCAGCAACTGGCCAACTTCGTTGCCCGGCTCGCGGGTGACGATGGTCAGGTCCAGGTCCTGGCGCAGCATCAACTGCTTCGACGAGTCGCAATGCACCTCCACCTGCACCAGCGGGTAGGCCTGGGCAAAACTCGACAGGATGGTCGGCAGAAAGCGCATGGCGTAGTCGTCCGGCGTGCCGATGCGCACTACCCCGACCATGTGCGGCATGCGCAAGGTATTGAACACTTCCCCGTGCAGCTTGAGGATGCGCCTGGCGTAGCCGAGCAGTACCTGCCCCTCGGCGGTAAGGCGCACCTGGCGACCATCGCGCTCGAACAGCTGGCGCTGCAGGATATCTTCCTCCAGGCGTTTCATCTGCATGCTCACCGCCGACTGGGTGCGGTTGACCACCTCGCCGGCGCGCGTGAAGCCGCCTTGTTCGGCAATGGCGACGAAAGTGCGCAACACGTCGGCATCGAGACTTTGATACTGGGACATAGCATCAATCTCCGAGATGCATGGCATCAGAAACATTCGTTGGATTGATCTTAAGCCCGGCGTGAGACTGGAGCCATCAACACGGAGGGCTTCACGATGAAAGGTCATGTCAGCAGCATTCAGCAACCAGTCGTCTCACTGAACCACCTGTGGCATGCAGCGCTGCAGCGCCCGGCGCGCTGGTTCGAGCTGTACCGTCAGCGTCGGGAACTGGCCCGGCTCAGCGATGCGACATTGCACGATCTGGGGTTGAGCCGGGCGGATATCCAGCAAGAGGCCGAACGGCATTTCTGGGATGATCCGCTGCGTAAATGACGGCGCCCGAACCTCAGCGCCGAACCTGCTTGAGGGTTTCGGCAATCAGAAACGCCAATTCCAACGACTGGTCGGCGTTCATCCGCGGATCGCAATGGGTATGGTAGCGGTCCGACAAGCCATCCTCGGTAATCGGCCGGGCACCACCGATGCACTCGGTGACGTTCTGCCCGGTCATTTCGATATGGATACCGCCGGCATGGCTGCCTTCGGCCTGGTGCACCTGGAAGAACTGCTTCACCTCATCGAGAATCTGCGCAAAGTCGCGAGTCTTGTAGCCGCTGCTGGCCTTGATGGTGTTGCCGTGCATCGGGTCGGAGCTCCACAGCACCTTGCGGCCTTCGCGCTCGACGGTGCGGATCAGCCCTGGCAGATGGTCGCCAACCTTGTTGGCCCCCATGCGCACGATCAGGTTCAGGCGGCCAGGGTCATTGCTTGGGTTGAGGGTGTCGATCAGGCGGATCAACTCCTCGGGGTTCATGCTTGGGCCAACCTTGACCCCGATCGGGTTATGCACGCCACGCAGGAACTCCACATGGGCGCCATCGAGCTGGCGCGTGCGGTCGCCGATCCACAGCATGTGCGCCGAGCAGTCGTAGTAGTCGCCGGTCAGGCTGTCCTGACGCACGAACGCTTCCTCATAATTGAGCAGCAACGCTTCGTGGGCGGTGAAGAAGCTGGTCTCGCGCAGTTGCGGCGCGCTGTCCAGCCCGCAGGCCCGCATGAAGGCCAGGGTCTCGTCGATGCGGTTGGCCAGCTGATGGTACTTGTCGGCCAGCGCCGAGTTGGCGATGAAGTCCAGGTTCCATTTGTGCACCTGGTGCAGGTCGGCAAAGCCGCCCTGGGCAAAGGCGCGTAACAGGTTGAGGCTGGCGGTGGCCTGGTGGTAGGCCTGCAGCAGGCGGTCCGGGTCGGGGATGCGGCTTTTTTCGTCGAAACCGATGCCGTTGACGATGTCGCCACGGTAGGCGGGCAGGGTGACGTTGCCAATGGTTTCGTCGCCCGATGAGCGTGGCTTGGCAAATTGCCCGGCCATGCGCCCGACCTTGACTACCGGGCAGCCGGCAGCAAAGGTCATGACAATGGCCATCTGCAGCAGCACCTTGAAGGTGTCGCGGATCTTCGCCGCCGAAAACTCGGCAAAGCTCTCGGCGCAGTCGCCGCCCTGCAGCAGGAAGGCGCGGCCTTCGGTCACCTCGGCGAACTGCCGGCGCAGCTCGCGGGCCTCGCCTGCGAACACCAGTGGCGGGTAGCTGGCCAGGGTCTGCTCGACCTTGAGCAAGTGCGCGGCGTCGGGGTAGGTCGGTTGCTGCTGGATCGGCAGGGCACGCCAGCTGTCAGGGCTCCACGGTGCGTTCATCTCGGGCTCGATGTTGTCGGTTATAGGCTTTTGGCCATGGTAACAGCTGCCGTCGTGCTTGTTGCATCGGGGGTGTTGGCGGACAATGCGCGTTTTTGCACGGGCGAGTGGCGAACATGACGGCGGAACGGGAAGAGCGGCTACTGGCACGGGTCGAAGATGCCTTTGGCGTCATCAGCGTGTACGAGGTGGACGACTACCGTTTTCTCGAGTTCGGCGATGCCATCGAGCAGAGCTGCGTGTTCACCGCCGACCCGAGCTGGCTGGAATATGACTACACCCGCGCCATGCTGGTCGGTGCGCTGTGCCACGAGCAGCCAGAGAGTGCGCTGTTTCTGGGCCTTGGCGCGGGTACGCTGACGCAGGCGTGCATGAAGTTCCTGCCGCTGGAGGACATCGAGGCCATCGAGCTGCGCGCGGACGTGCCGCGCCTGGCCATGGAATACCTGGGCCTGGACGATGACCCGCGCCTTTACGTGCGGGTGGGAGATGCCCTCGAACTGCTGCCCAGCGCCGAAAAGGCCGACCTGGTTTTCGTCGACCTCTATACCGACCACGGCCCGGGTGTCGGGCACCTGGCCTGGACATTCCTGGAAAACTGCCAGAAGCAGCTCAACCCAGGCGGTTGGCTGGTGATCAACCAATGGGCCAGCGATGACGGCAAGCCGCTGGGCGCGGCGCTGTTGCGCGGGTTGTACCACCGCCATTACTGGGAGCTGCCGGTGAAGGAGGGTAATGTGATCCTGCTGGTGCCGGCGGACTTGGAACAGATGCTGGACCTGGACGGTTTGCGGGCGCGGGCCGAGGCGCTGGCGCCGCAGTTGGGGTATAGCCTGGCCAGCCTGATCCGTGAGATCCGGCCGGCGACCTGAAGGCCGGTAGCGTAGGGTAGGCAGGAATCGATTCAGCCTGCGGTTGGCTGATGGCGCGATACTGGCCCTTGCCCCCGAAAATTTTCCTCACGTAACCCGTTAATTCGGGTATAGTACGCGCCGGTCTTTTAGCGGACCTCAAAATCAGGTGGTGCAAATCCTCCGAGTCCAGCTTCGGCTGTTCGTCCGCTAGGCGGACCTTCCCAAGTTTTTCTTTTTCAATCGTTTTCGCAAATCCCCGCCGCCAAAGCTGCCTGGGTGACCTTCTGGTCTTTCAAGGCATGTGCAGCTTTGGAGCATGGGTCTTTGCGGATGCACCTAGAGGCAGACCCATGACCCAGGAAACCGGCGGATTCGCCGCTCTCGAACTCAATCCGAATATTGTTGCTGCTGTGCTGGCTACCGGCTATGAAGAGCCGTCCGCCATCCAGCATCAGTCGATCCCGATCATCCTCGCCGGTCACGACATGATCGGCCAGGCGCAGACTGGCACCGGCAAGACCGCTGCCTTCGCCCTGCCGATCCTCAACAAGATCGACGTGAGCAAGCGCGAACCGCAAGCCCTGATCCTGGCGCCAACCCGTGAGTTGGCGCTGCAAGTTGCTACCGCTTTCGAAACCTACGCCAAGCAGATGCCGGGCGTTAACGTGGTCGCTGTTTACGGTGGTGCCCCGATGGGCCCACAGCTGCGTGCCATCCGTAACGGCGCACAAATCGTCGTTGCTACCCCGGGCCGTCTGTGCGACCACCTGCGTCGTGACGAAAAAGTCCTGTCGACCGTACAGTACCTGGTACTGGACGAAGCCGACGAGATGCTCAAGCTGGGCTTCATGGACGACCTCGAAGTGATCTTCGATGCCATCCCGGCCAGCCGTCAGACCGTACTGTTCTCCGCAACCCTGCCGTCGTCGATCCGTTCGATCGCCGAGCGTCACCTGCGTGAACCCAAGCACGTCAAGATCCAGAGCAAGACCCAGACCGTTACCGCGATCGACCAGGCTCACCTGATGGTGCATGCCGACCAGAAGATCCCGGCTGTGCTGCGTCTGCTGGAAGTCGAAGAGTTCGACGCGCTGATCGCCTTCGTGCGTACCAAGCAAGCCACCCTGGACCTGGCCGCCGCGCTGGAAGCCAAAGGCTACAAGGCTGCTGCGTTGAACGGTGACATCGCCCAGAACCAGCGTGAGCGCGTCATCGACTCGCTCAAGGATGGCCGCCTGGACATCGTCGTCGCTACCGACGTTGCTGCCCGTGGCCTGGACGTACCGCGCATCACTCACGTGTTCAACGTTGACATGCCGTACGACCCAGAGTCCTACGTACACCGTATCGGCCGTACTGGCCGTGCCGGTCGCGAAGGCCGTGCGCTGCTGCTGGTAACCCCGCGTGAGCGCCGCATGCTGCAGGTGATCGAGCGTGTTACCGGGCAGAAGGTTGCCGAAGCTCGCCTGCCCAATGGCCAGGCCGTTCTGGATGCACGCATCAAGAAGCTGACCTCGAGCCTGGCGCCGCTGGTGGCCGAATCGGAAGCCACTCATGGCGACCTGCTCGACCGTCTGACCGCCGACCTGGGTTGCAGCCCGCGTGCCCTGGCTTCGGCCTTGCTGCGCAAAGCAACCAATGGTCAGGCGCTGGACCTGGCTGCGGTAGAGCGTGAACAGCCGCTGGTACCGGGCGTTGGTGCTCCGCGTGAGCGTACCGGTGAACGTGCCGAGCGCAGTGACCGTGGTGACCGCGGTGACCGTGAGCGTCGCGCGCCAATGCCGCTGGCCGAAGGCCGCGTGCGTTGCCGTACTGCCCTGGGTGCCCGTGACGGCATCGCTGCCAAGAACCTGTTGGGTGCGATCCTCAACGAAGGCGGCCTGGCCCGTGACGCTATCGGCCGTATCCAGGTACGCGACAGCTTCAGCCTGGTCGAGCTGCCGGAAGACGGCCTGGAGCGTTTGCTGACCAAGCTCAAGGATACCCGTGTGGCTGGCAAGCAGCTGAAGCTGCGTCGCTACCGCGAGGATTGATCCTGGCGTAATAAAAAAATCCCCGGCATGCGCTGGGGATTTTTTTTGCCTGTGCCGGCTGCTTCGCGGGGCAAGCCCGCTCCCACAGGTATGGCATTGGGCTTGAAAGCACTATCCATCTGTGGGTGCGGGCTTGTCCCGCGAAGAGGCTCGTCAGTCGAACCGATAGATATCCATCCCCAGTGCGCCCAAGGTGAACCCCTGGTGCACCACGCCGAACCCGCCCCCAGCCCCCAGCGCAAAAAACAGCGGCAACAAATGCTCATCGCTGGGGTGGTTACGCACTGCAAACGGCGCCTGGCGTCGGTAATCCAGTAACGCCGCACGGTCATCCTCGGCCAGCCGCTGCACTACCCAATCCCGAAACGCCAACGCCCAAGGCTCGATCGCGTCCGGCCCGGCATGCCAGTCCAACTCGCCGAGGTTGTGAGTGATACTGCCCGAACCAATCAGCAGCACGCCCTGCAGGCGCAACTCGGCCAGCGCCTGGCCGACCTGTAACTGCAAGGCAGGCCCCTGTTGGCTGGGCAGCGAAACCTGAATCACTGGGATGTTGGCGCTCGGGTACATCAAGCTCAGCGGTACCCAGGCGCCATGGTCGAAGGGGCGGTGCGTATCGGTACGTGCTGGCAGGCCAGCAGCGCCCAGTAACGCACACACCTGTTCGGCCAGTGCAGGCTCGCCGGGTGCTGGGTACTGCACGGCGTACAGCGCCGGGGGGGAAGCCGTGGAAGTCGTGCCAGGTCTCGGGCTGCTTGCTGCCGGTCACCACCAGCTCGCGGCTTTCCCAGTGCGCCGACACCACCACGATTGCCTTGGGCTGCGCCAAGGCATTGGCCAGCCCGGTCAACGCCGGCCCGCTGGCGCCCGGGTGCAGGGCCAGCATGGGGGAACCATGGGAAATGAAAAGGCTGGGCAGCATGGTGAGGTCCTGAGGGTTAAGATGCTGTCATCTTCGATCAGTTACCGATCGAAATCCAAACCAAGTTTTCTGCGCTTTCTATCGAAGCGCTCGATCAGTATAGGAGCAGTCATGGAGCCAGCGTTCTGGCACAAGCGGTGGGCCGACAACCAGATCGGCTTCCATCAAGCGCAGGTCAATCCCTACTTGCAGGCGCACTGGCCAGCGCTGGCGTTGGCGCCTGGCAGCCAAGTGCTGGTGCCGTTGTGCGGTAAGAGCCTGGACCTGGCCTGGTTGGCAGGGCAGGGCCATCGCGTGCTGGGCGTGGAGCTGTCGCGGCGGGCGGTAGAGGGCTTTTTCCGTGAGCACAGGCTTGAGCCCGAGGTGTTGCACAGGGGCGAATTCGAGGTTTGGCGCAGTGGCGGGGTAGAAGTGTGGTGCGGCGATTTCTTTGCCTTGCAGGCGCAGGACCTGGCCGATTGCGCGGGGTTCTATGACCGCGCGGCGTTGATTGCCTTGCCGCCCGAGATGCGCTTGCGGTACATGCAGTTACTGGCTGAGGGGTTGCCGTCGGGTAGCCAAGGGCTGTTGGTGACGCTGGGTTATGACCAGGCGCTGTTGCCCGGCCCGCCGTTTTCAGTGGCGGACGCTGAGGTTCGGCAGGGGTTTGCGGGTGGCGAGGTGCAGGCGCTGGAAGCCGTGGAAATTATCGAGCAGAGCGAAAAGTTCGTTCAGGCGGGTGCGACGAGCCTGCTTGAGCGGGTGTATCGCATACAGCTCTGATGGGGTAGCCGCGTAAAAAAGGGCGACCGAAGTCGCCCTTTGTTTTTAGCGGGTGGCTCAACCGCGGCGACGCAGCGCCTCGATGCGGTCTTCCAGTGGCGGGTGGCTCATCAGCAGGCCTGCCAGGCCGTGTTTGAGGCCGCCATTGATGCCAAAGGCCTTCATGGTGTCCGGCATGTGCACCGGCAGGCCTTGCTCCACGCGCAGGCGCTGCAGGGCGCCGATCATCGCGGCCGTGCCGGCCAGTTGCGCACCGGCTTCGTCGGCGCGGTACTCGCGGCGTCGCGAGAACCACATGACGATCATGCTGGCCAGGATGCCCAGGATCAATTCGGCAACGATGGTCGCCACGTAGTAGGCGATGCCCTGGCCTTCTTCGTTCTTGAAGATGACCTTGTCGACGAAGTTGCCGATGATGCGGGCGAAGAACATCACGAAGGTGTTCACCACGCCCTGCACCAGTGCCAGGGTGACCATGTCACCGTTGGCCACGTGGCCGATTTCGTGGGCCAGCACCGCACGCACCTCATCGGGCGAGAAGCGCTCGAGCAGGCCCTGGGATACGGCCACCAGGGCGTCGTTACGGTTCCAGCCGGTGGCAAAGGCATTGGCCTCGTACGCGGGGAAGATACCCACCTCGGGCATCTTGATGCCGGCCTCGCGCGACAGCTCTTCGACCGTTTGCAACAGCCACTGCTCGTGGCGGGTGCGCGGCTGGGAGATGATCTGGGTACCGGTGCTCATCTTCGCCATCCACTTGGAGATGAACAGCGAGACGAGGGAGCCGGCAAAACCGAACACGGCGCAGAACACCAGCAGGCTGCTGAGGTTGAGGTCGACCCCGTTGGCGGCCATGAACCCGTTGAAACCGAACAGGCTCAGGGTAATGCTTGCAACCAGCACCACCGCGAGGTTGGTGGCTACAAACAACAGAATGCGCATCATGGTTGTTACGTTCTCCTGACGGATGAGTGTGTTGCTTACTGCGGGGTATATAAGGGGCAAGCCGTGCCGATTCAATCGGGCGACTATTTCAAACTGTGTACGGCGGAGTATGGCAGAGGAAAAGGCTGGGGCTGTGAGGCAGAGCGTTGCAGGATGTAAGAGACATCATATGGGATTGCGGGGGCTGCTTTGCAGCCCGTTCGCGGGGCAAGTCGGATCGCCGCACCGCCGCTCCCACAGTAATTCCACAACCCTCAGGTACGGGGTTGCATCTGTGGGAGCGTGCTTGCCCCGGAACGCGCCGGAATTTACTGCGAATAACCCTTGAGGAAGTTCCCGATCCGCCCGATTGCCTGCTCCAGGTCATCTACCCGCGGCAAGGTCACCACACGGAAGTGGTCCGGCCACGGCCAGTTGAACGCCGTGCCCTGTACGATCAGCAGCTTCTCTGACAGCAGCAGGTCGAGCACGAACTTCTCGTCGTTGTGAATCGGGCACACTTTCGGGTCGATCTTCGGGAACGCATACAGCGCGCCCATCGGCTTCACGCAGCTCACGCCGGGGATCGAATTGAGCAGCTCGTAAGTGCGGTTGCGCTGCTCCAGCAGGCGGCCTTGTGGCAGAACCAGGTCATTGATGCTCTGGTAGCCGCCCAGGGCGGTCTGGATGGCGTGCTGGGCCGGCACGTTGGCGCACAGGCGCATGTTGGCCAGCATGTCGATGCCTTCGATGTAGCTCTGGGCGTGGTGTTTAGGCCCGGAAATGATCAGCCAGCCGGAGCGGAAGCCCGCCACCCGGTACGACTTGGACAGACCGTTGAAGGTCAGGCACAGCAGGTCTGGCGCCAGCGAGGCGGTGCTGATGTGCACGGCTTCGTCGTAGAGGATCTTGTCGTAGATCTCGTCGGAGAACACCACCAGGTTGTGCTGGCGTGCCAGCTCCAGCATGCCCAGCAGCAGCTCTTTGGAGTAAACCGCGCCGGTCGGGTTGTTCGGGTTGATGATCACCAGGGCCTTGGTGTTCGGCGTGATCTTGGCCTTGATGTCCTCAAGGTCAGGGAACCAGTCGGCCTGCTCGTCGCACAGGTAGTGCACCGGCTTGCCGCCAGCCAGGCTCACCGCAGCGGTCCACAGTGGGTAGTCCGGGGCCGGAATCAGCACTTCGTCGCCGTTATTGAGCAGTGCCTGCATCGACATGACGATCAGCTCGGACACACCGTTGCCCAGGTAGATGTCCTCGATGGTGACGCCTTCGATCTCTTTTTGCTGGCAGTACTGCATCACCGCCTTGCGCGCGCTGAACAACCCCTTGGAGTCGCTGTAGCCCTGCGCGGTGGGCAGGTTGCGGATCACATCCTGAAGGATTTCGTCCGGCGCCTCGAAGCCAAACGGCGCCGGGTTGCCGATGTTCAGCTTGAGGATGCGGTGGCCTTCCTCCTCCAGGCGTTTGGCGTGCTTGAGCACTGGGCCGCGAATGTCGTAGCAGACATTGGCGAGCTTGTTCGATTTGCTGAACTGCATGATGGGGTCCCGGTTGAGAATACGCGCAACGCCCCGTCGAAAGGTTTGAAAGGGCAGGGCGCGGGTGCCAGACTGAACGCCTGGCACACGAAGCCAACTAATATACGTGCCACCCGCGTTACGGAAAAGACGGCGCGGGGTGAAATTAAGCCTGCCGAGGTCCCTACATGCAAAAGATCGACAAGACACTTGAACAATGGCAGTCGATGCTCGACCCCGAGCAGTACCAGGTGTGCCGCCTGAAAGGTACCGAGCGCCCGTTCAGTGGCAAGTACAACAGCGAGCGCCGCGACGGCATCTACCACTGCATCTGCTGCAACCTGCCGCTGTTCGATGCCCAGACCAAGTTCGATTCCGGCTGCGGCTGGCCGAGCTTCTACGCGCCGATCGAAGACCGCGCGATGATCGAAATCCGCGACACTACCCACGGCATGATCCGCACCGAAGTCACCTGCGCCCGCTGTGATGCCCACCTGGGCCACGTGTTCCCCGACGGCCCACCGCCGACCGGCCTGCGTTACTGCATCAACTCGGTGTGCATCGACCTGCAACCGCGCGACTGACCGGAGCCCGAACATGGCTGGATCGATGCTGGATATCCCCTGCGTGACATTGAGCGGCGAGTACAAGAAACTCGGTGACTTCCCAGGCAAGGCCCTGCTGGTGGTCAACACCGCCAGCCAGTGCGGCTTCACCCCTCAATACAAGGGCCTGGAGCAGCTGTGGCAGCACTATCGCGAGCGTGGCCTGGTGGTACTGGGCTTTCCCTGCAACCAGTTCGGCAAGCAGGAGCCGGGCGAAGCGAGGGAAATCGCGCAGTTCTGCGAGCGCAATTTTGGCGTGAGCTTCCCGTTGTTTCGCAAGGTCGAGGTCAACGGGCCCGGTGCGCACCCGCTGTTCGTCGAGCTCAAGCAACGTGCCCCGGGCCTGCTGGGCAGCCAGAAGATCAAGTGGAACTTCACCAAGTTCCTGCTCGACCCGGCCAGCGGCCAGGTCACGCGCTATGCGCCGACCACCAAGCCGCAGGCCCTGGAAGCGGATATCGAGCGCCTGCTCAGCCGCTGACGGGCACCCAGTGATCGACCAGTGCCAGTAGCTCTTCGCGGCGAAACGGCTTGGCCAGGTAGTCGTTCATGCCTGCGGCGCGGCAGCGCTCACGCTCCTCGGGCATGGCATTGGCGGTCAGCGCGACGATCGGCAGCTCAGGCCAGCGGCCGCTCTGGCGAATGCGTCGGCTGGCTTCGTAGCCATCCATCACCGGCATGTTGCAATCCATCAGCACCAGGTCGAACTCGTCCTGCTCCAGGCATTCCAAGGCCTCGGCACCCTGGCTGGCCACTTGCACCTGGCAGCCGAGCTTGGCCAGCATGCCCTTGGCCACCAGCTGGTTCACCGGGTTGTCCTCCACCAGCAGAATCCGCGCGCGGCCTTGTTCCACAGCCGTGCTCGGGTTGGCCAGCGGGTGCTCGGGCTCATGGCCTTGAAGGGTGCGCCGCAGGGTCTGGTACAGGGCGTTGCGGGCCAGTGGCCGGGCCAGTTGATGCAAAGGCGCCAGGCTGACGGACTGCTCGCTGGAGAGGAAATTACCATAGGCGGTCACCAGCAGGAGCGGCGTTTTCATCGCCGGGCGCAGCTCGAACAGATGCTCCAGGTCATCGGTGATCAGCAGGTCGATCTGCGTGGCATCCAGGCCTGCGCTGCTGTCATGGCGCTGGTACGCCAGGCCCCAGGCGGGTAACAGGTCTTGCAACAGTTCATGCAGCCCGCTGCCGGCATTGCTCAAGGCCACCACACGCCCCTGCAGCGGCGCGGGCGGGATAGCCTCGGTGTGGGCGGTCAGCGGCAACTCTGCGCTGAACCGGCTGCCAAAGCCCGGCTCGGACTGAATATGCAGATGGCCGTGCATGGCCTTGCACAGGTTGCGCGTCAGGGCCAGGCCCAGGCCGGTGCCGCCGTACTGGCGGGTAATGCCGGCGCCTGCCTGGGTGAACGGCTGAAAGATCCGCGCCTGGGCCTCTTCCGGGATGCCTATGCCGGTATCGCGCACCTCCAGGCGCACACCGCCGACGATCTTTGCCAAACGTATGTCGACGCGGCCGAAACGGGTGAACTTGAGCGCGTTGGACAACAAGTTGCTGACCACCTGGCGCACCCGTGTCGGGTCGCCGAGCACGCTGCTGGGGAAGTCGCGGGCGATCAGGCAGGTCAGTTCGACGCTTTGTGCGGTGTTCTGTGACAGCAGGTTGGCGGTGTCCTCGACCATCGAGCCCATGTCGAAGGCGATACGCTCCAGTTCCAGCTGGCCGGCATCGAACTTGGACAGGTCGAGAATATCGTTGAGCAGCTCCACCAGCACCTTGCCTGAGTCGTGGGCGATGGTCATCTGCTGGCGCTGCTCGTTGGGCAGCGGGCTGTCCAGGGCCAGTGCGATCATGCCGAGCATGCCGTTGAGCGGGGTGCGGATCTCATGGCTCATGTTGGCCAGGAAGGCCGCCCGCGCCTGGGCCATGTCGAGGGCGCGACGGCGGGCTTCTTCGAGCTCTTGATTGGACTGGCTCAGGCTGCTGTTGCTGGCCTTGAGCTGGTCGGTGCGCGCCGAAACGATGTCTTCCAGCTCGTTGAGGTACTGGGTCAGGCGGTTCTCGGCGGTGCGCCGCTGCTCGATCTCGGTGGCCATGCTGACGAACTGCTGGTTGGCGACCTTGACCAGCACGCCGATTTCATCGTGCTCGTGGCCGTGGGGGCATTCCAGCCGGGTTTGCCGTGGCTTGCGCGGGTCGCTGGCGCTGAGCGCACCGATCACGTTCACCAGCGGCTTGGTCAGCATCATGTAGAACAGCGCCAGCAGAATGCCGGTCAGCACCAGGCTGCGGGCAAAACCGGTGAGCAGGGTGACGCCGGCGCGGTCGAGGAAGCGGCTGCCGAAGGCATAAGTGTCGACATCCAGGTACAGGGTGCCAAGGTATTCTTCGGGCATGTGGGCAAGGAACAGGCGGTCCTGCAGCTGGCGCTGTTCGCCGAACAGAAAGTCGCTCAGCGGCCGGTAGCGGTCTTCCAGGCGCGGGCGCTCGACGTCGGCCAGCACGGTGTCGTTGTTGTCGATCAGCCGCGCGCGGACCACCGCCGGCGATTGCAGCAGGCCGCGGGTCAGCTCCAGGGCCAGTTCCGCATCGATGTTGTAGGCGATGCGTGAAGCCGGGTTGTGGCTGATTTGCAGCAGTGCACGCACTTCGCGGTTGATGGACGCGTCTTCGCTGGCATAATCGATGCCGATCTGGATGAGACTGAGCAATGTTCCCAGGATGAAGCCGACCAGGACTGTCAACCGGGCTTGCTTGTATGACAGGCGATTGGTGAACTTTATATCCATGAGTCCCGAGCCGGTTTCTCGTCCCTTGCGCTGCGCAAGCATAGCCGATCAACCCCGGCTGCTGGCGGCTATTGCCGCCCCGAATCTGAATGTGTAGGAGTCGTCATGGACGCCCGCTTGATTGCTTTCCTGGACCGCGCCGAATCGGTATTGGCGCGCCTCGAACCCCTGTTGCCGGCACTGCGCCCGGACATCGACTGGCACACCACTCTGGCCGCCCGCTGGCAGCGCGATGGCCGCAGCGGTTACCTGATGCCGCTGGAAGTCAGCCTGGACATTCGCCTGTCCGACCTGATTGGCGTCGACCAGCAGCGTGACCAGTTGGGCCGTAACACCCACCAGTTCATCAACGGCCTGCCGGCCAACCACGCGCTGCTGTGGGGCTCGCGCGGCACCGGCAAGTCGTCGCTGGTGCGCGCCCTGCTGGCCGAGCACGCAGGTGCCGGCCTGCGCCTGATCGAAATCGAACGTGACCATTTGGCCGACCTGCCGCGGGTAGTCGAGCAACTGCAGAAACTGCCGCAACGCTTCATCCTGTTCTGCGACGACCTGTCGTTCGAAGCCGGTGAGGGCGACTACCGGGTGCTCAAGAGCGTGCTCGACGGCTCGCTGGAGCAGGCTCCGGACAATGTCCTGTTGTACGCCACCTCCAACCGCCGCCACCTGGTGCCCGAGAAAGAGAGCGACAACGAGAACTGGAAGCGGGTCGATGGCGAGCTCCACCCCAGCGAGGCGGTGGAAGACAAGATCGCCTTGTCTGACCGTTTTGGCCTGTGGCTGTCGTTCTACCCCTTCACCCAAGACCACTTCCTCAACGTGGTCGAACACTGGATCGGCCAGTTGGCGCGCCCTGCCGGGCTGAGTTGGCAGCGTGACGAAGCCTTGGACATCCTCGCCGTGCGTTGGGCCACCGGCCGCGGCAACCGTAATGGCCGTTGTGCCTATCAGTTCGCCCGCTACTGGGTCGGGCTGCAATTGCTGGAGCAGAAATAAATGATCGACCTCAATGCCAGTGGTACCGGCCTTGACGGCTACCGCCTGCTGGCTGCGCAAGTGCAGGCGCTGTTTGCCGACGAGCGTGACTTCATCGCCAACGCCGCGCAGTTTTCGGCGTTCTTGTATAACCAGGTGGATGACCTGAACTGGGCGGGGTTCTACCTCAACCGTAACGATGAGCTGGTGCTCGGGCCGTTCCAGGGGCAGGTGGCCTGTGTGCGGATTCCGTTCGGCAAGGGTGTGTGCGGTGCAGCGGCGGCTACGCGGCAAACCCAACGGATCGAGGATGTGCACGCGTTCCCGGGGCACATTGCCTGTGACAGTGCGTCCAACAGCGAGCTGGTGATCCCGTTGGTGAAAGAGGGGCGGTTGATTGGCGTGCTGGACCTGGACAGCCCGAAGCTTGGGCGTTTCAGTGAGGATGATCAGCAAGGAATGGAGCGCCTGGTGGCGATCTTCCTGGAATTGACCGACTGCTGAGTGTGTTTGCCTGTACCGGCCCCTGTGGGAGCGGTACAGGATTACCGAATCAGTCGTACATTGCTTTTTTCTTCCAGGTCTCTTCCTCATCGGTCTTGAGACCTTCATTCAATTCATTTTGCTCGTTCTGTGCCGGCTCCATCTGGTCCAGCACCTGCGCATTGGCGCGGGCCAGCAGTTTCTCCAGGTAGGTCAACTGCTCTTCATACACTTTCGGCTCCGGCTGCTTGCGCAGGTACTGCACACCACGCTCGAAAGCCAGGCGCGCCTGGCCCGGCTGGCCCTTCTGCAGGGCCTGCTGGCCAAGGTTGTTGAAGAACTCGATGTGCAACAGCACCAGGATATGACGGACTTCCTTGACCCATTGCTTGGCCTCGCTGGCGGGCAGGAAGCCTTCCTGGGCGGCGCGGGCTACCTGGTTGTGCAACGCTTCAAGCAGAAAACGCACGTCCTTGGCCTTGGCCTCGGCCTGGATCGGGTTGGGGGGGTTGTTCACCGGGATCTTTTCGCCCAGGGCAATCAGGCCTTCGAGTTCGGCAATTCGCGCCTTGAGCTCGGCGTTGTGCTTGTCCACCGCCAGCTGACGCTGGTTGAGGTTCAGCTCCAGGCGGGTCAGCAGCAGTTTGAGCGCCGGGGTCATGAACTGGCCGGGAAAGGTCTCGGTGATTTCGCCACAGCGACGCAAGCGATCGGCCAGCTCGACTTTCAGCCGCGCGCGTTCGAGCTTGCTGTTTTCGACTACATTGTTGAGGTAGCCGATCACGATCAGTAACGCGATACCCGCCACGATGAGCAGGGTGATCAGAAGTGGTGTCACCGTTAATGCCTCATGAAGAAGTTATGCATCAGTGTAGGAGCAGGCTTGCCCGCGAGAGGCCCTGGCAGGCAAATCTCTTTTTATATCGGCCACGTGCCCTATAACTACAATAGCGCTACCGGATGCCGGCACATTGATACCGAGCTTGCCGAGGTGCCGTCAGAAAATCAACGCCAAACCTCGGGTACTCCTTGGCAGGGGCACTCAGATGGACCGAAGTCATTGATTTAAATAAATTTCTACAAAGGGGTTGACGGCTCCCCGTCGCATCCATAGAATGCGCGCCACTTGCAGCGTAAAGCACACAGCGGAACGCGGCAGGAAGTGAAAGCAGCATGTAAATGCTTGCAGCGTGTCCCCTTCGTCTAGTGGCCTAGGACACCGCCCTTTCACGGCGGTAACAGGGGTTCGAGTCCCCTAGGGGACGCCATTTGCGGGAATAGCTCAGTTGGTAGAGCACGAC
>NZ_JABWRV010000019.1:0-125921 GCF_014269105.1 Pseudomonas sp. SWRI77
CCCCCCCCCCCCCCCCCCCCACTCCGAGCTTGCATGTTCAGCCGAACAGTTTTTGCACCCCGAGGGTAATGGCCAGCCCACCGCCCACCAGCCACAGGTTGAGTATCGCCCCGGTAATCAGCGCCCGTGGCCCCGCCTGGCGGATCTGGCTGAAGCGCGTCTCCATGCCCAGCGCTGTCATGGCCATGGTCAGGGCAAAGGTGTCGAGCGTATTCACCACCTGGGTCACACTGCCAGGCAGCACCTGCAGCGAGTTCACCAGCACCAGCGCCAGGAAGCCGAAGGCGAACCAGGGCATGGCGATGCGCCCGTTGCCTTGCCCCTGGCCAGGCTGGCGCGCGCGGCTGATCCACAAGCCCACCACCAGCAACACCGGCACCAGCAGCATCACCCGGGTCATTTTGACGATGGTCGCAATGTGCGTAGCCTCGGGGCTGACGTTGCTCGCGGCGCCGACCACCTGGGCTACTTCATGGATAGTGCCGCCCAGGAACAGCCCGGCGCCCAGGGTATCGAGGTGCAGCCAGCCGGCATTGATCGCCAGTGGGTAGAGGAACATCGACAGGGTACCGAACAGCACCACGCTGCCGACCGCCATGGCGCTCTTGTGCGGAGCGCTGCGCAGCGCCGACTCGAAGGCCAGCACCGCAGCCGCGCCGCAAATGGCACTGCCGGCGGCGGTGAGCAGCGCGGTGTCGCGGTCCAGCTTGAGCAGCTTCATGCCACACCAGAGGCCGATCAGCAGGGTGCTGACCACCACCAGCAGCGACACCGTCAGCCCCGACCAGCCGACTTCGGCGATTTCCTGCAGGCTGACCCGCAGGCCGAAGAAGGCCACGGCGATGCGCAGCAGCCCGCGCGCCGAAAAATTGATGCCCGCCGCCCAACTGGCCGGCA
Organism: Pseudomonas sp. SWRI77; assembly: GCF_014269105.1. Classification (NCBI taxonomy): domain Bacteria; kingdom Pseudomonadati; phylum Pseudomonadota; class Gammaproteobacteria; order Pseudomonadales; family Pseudomonadaceae; genus Pseudomonas; species Pseudomonas sp. SWRI77. The sequence continues at coordinate 898 of NZ_JABWRV010000019.1, forward strand.
CGCCATCGCGCAGTGCATTGCCATACAAGGCACCGGCAACGATGCCGACGATCAAGGGGCTGATACCCAGGCTGGCGATGGCGGGCAAGGCCGCCAGCTGGGTGACGGCAAGCGCGAACAGCGCGACGAACAGGATGCCATTGAGCCGCCCTCGGGTAGAGAGGGTAGGCGTATAGGCGGGGTGGGACGGAGCCGTGGCCATGTGAGTCCTCCGGAAAAGGTGTTTCGACAAGGCCTACGTTAATCTGGTTATAAGCTTATAAAAAATCGTAATTTAGGATGTGAAGTATCCATTTTGCTGATATTTTCAATTCATGACCCCAGAACAACTGATAACGTTCGCCACGGTTGCCGAGCACGGCAACATCAGCCATGCGGCCCAGGCGTTGCACCTGTCGCAGCCGGCTGTGTCCGGGCAGCTGAAGTTGCTGCAGGAGGCGTTCGGCGAACCGCTTTATCAACGCGCCGGCCGTGGCGTGCGGCTGACAGCTGCGGGTGAGCAGCTGCTGGCCCATGCCGAGCGACTGCGCGACACCTTTCGCCAGGCGCAAGCCCTGCGCGAGGCTATGCGCGGCCTGGAGCGCGGCACACTGCGCATCGGCGCCAGTACCACCCCGGCCAGCTACCTGTTGCCGTACCTGATCGCCGACTTCCATGCACGCTACCCCGACGTGTCGGTGAGTACCTCCAATGGCAATACCGCAGAAATCGTCGCCGCGCTGGGCAGTGTCGACATCGCCCTGATCGAAGGCCCCCCCGGGCAGGAGCTGCCCCTGGGCACGGGGGTGACGCCGTGGCGTGAAGACGAGATCGTCGCCATCGTGCCCAGTGGCCATCCGTTGGCAGGTGACGAGCCGCAGACCCTGGAGGCTGTGGGGGCCTACCCCTTGGTGCTGCGTGAGAGTGGGTCAGGGGTGCGGCAGATTGTCGAACGCGCGTTTGCCCGCAGTGGCGTGGCGATGCGCGTGGGGCTGGAAATTGCTGGCGTGGAGGGGGTAAAGGAAGCGGTGCGGGCGGGGATGGGCATCGGCTTTGTGTCGGCCATGTCGATTCGCCATGAGGATGGCGCGTTGCGGCGGCTGCGGATTGCGCCGCAGCCACTGGTGAGGCGCTTTTCCATCCTGATGCCCCATGCCGCCACGCCTTCGCGGGCGGCGGCACGGTTTATGGCATTGTGCGTTGGGGAGCTTGAAGTGGGTTAGGTCTTGCGGGCGCCCAATGCATTTCGCGCGCCGCCCGGCTTCGACGGCAGTCAATAGCGTCGGGCCAAGGTCGAGGCTGAGCACGCTGCCTAACGATTGCGTAGCGTGTCCAGCGCTGGGGACCAAACGACATGGCCACAGCGCTCACATGCGACCGAGTCGTGCGCCCCATGGTAGGTCGGAAAACCACAGCCCACGCAACAGTAAAGGCCGGCAGAAGGTGGTGAGGAGTATTGCGGACGATGCTCGAAAGGGAGCACTGACAAGCCCGCCTTGGTGTCCTCCGGCTCATAGAAATACAAACTGAGCTCACCGTCAGTTTCCAACAAGCCCAAACGTACCTGTCCCAAGTGCTCTACACCGCGCTGGCGTAGTTCCATGAAAAGTTCATTCGAGGAAATGTTCATATTGCGCAGCGAATGGATCTCGTACATTCCGTCCTTCACCACCGTTATCGGCAATCCATCAATCCAGGCTTCACACGTCTTGCTCCGCTTCATGAGGTAGACCGTACCCCGATACAGCAACAGGAGCGTCAAGAAGACCAGGGCCACCGGCAGCAGCGGAACATCCTCGTAGAAGGTCACATCGCCGGCAGCGGAGCCGAGGGTCAGAATAACGACCAGCTCGAAGCGGGAGAGCTGTTTGATTCCGCGTCGGCCACTGAATTTGAGGAAGAAGAAGACGGCTGCAAATGCGGCCAAGACCCTAAGGGCGACCTCCAGAAGAAAGGTCACAGGCAGATCGCCCAGCAGCATCCGTTGAAGGTCGAAAGATTCCATTCGTTTTCCTCGTTAGCGGCCACCGCTGTGGTGAATCCACACCGCATAGGCCGATTTCAATGATTGAGGCAAGCAAGGAAGATCTCGCTTCAACGCAGCTTGGGTTTCCGGGCCTCGCACCCACTCGGTTAACCATGCGATAAGCAAAAGGCGAGTCACTGGACATGGGGCTACTTGGCGTTCGAGTTCATCTGCGATCTGAGCGAGCCCCTCTAGGGTTTCATCCAGCTTAGTGATCTGATCTTTCATGGGGTGGACTCCAATAACCGTTTCGCTTGACCGCTTCGCATACACCTCTTCCACTCTAGTAGGCGCTCACAGTGACAGGGCTCAAGCTACCTTGAACACATGCTTCAGATAAGCCACGAAGTTCTCATCCCGGCACTGCGTCTTGCCCGGGCTATCACTGATCTTCGCCACCGGCGCACCATTGCAGGCCGTCATCTTGATCACGATGTTCATCGGTACGACACCTGGGATATCGCAAGTCAGATGGGTGCCGATGCCAAAGCTCACATTGATCCGTTCATGCAGCGCGCGGTACAGGCCAAGTGCCTTGGCAAAGTCCAGCCCATCGGAAAAGATCAACGTCTTGCCCTGCGGGTCGATGCCCAGACTTTCATAGTGGGCAATGGCCTTCTCTGCCCAGGCTAGCGGGTCGCCAGAGTCGTGGCGCAAACCGTCGAACAGTTTGGCGAAGTACAAATCGAAATCGCCCATGAACGCGTCCATGGTGATGCAATCGGTCAACGCGATGCCCAGCAGCCCGCGATATTCGCGTACCCAGCAATCCAGCGCGGCCGCCTGGCTGTCGACCAGCCGCGGGCCAAGTTGCTGGTGAGCCATGAACCATTCGTGGGCCATGGTACCGATGGGCTTGAGTTGGTATTCGCGGGCCAGGTGCACGTTGCTGGTGCCGACGAAGCGGCCCGGGAAGTCGCGTTTGAGGGTGTGCACCACGGCCTCCTGAACGCGGTACGAGAAGCGCCGCCGGGTGCCGAAGTCGGCCAGTTGAAAGCCTGCCAGCTCATCGGCGCTGGCCTCGGTCTTGAGCCAGTCGAGCTTCTGGTACAGCCGCTCGCCCACCTGCTCCATCACCACCTCGCGGTAGCGGTAGCGGTTGCGCACTTCGCTGATGATCGCCAGCAGCGGGATCTCGTAGAGGATCACGTGCAGCCACGGCCCACGCACGCGAATCGCCAGCTGCCCGGCGTCATCCAGGCCCACCTGCACGTAACGCAAGTTGAAGCGGAACAGGCTGAGAAAGCGGATGAAGTCTGGTTTGATGAACGGAATCTGCTCCAGATACGCCAGTTGGTCGTGGGTGACGGTGACCTCGGCCAGTTGCTCGACCTGGTAGCGGATTTCTGCCAGGTAAGGGGAGAGGTCTTCACCATTACGGCAGCGGAACTCCCATTCCACCTCGGCATTGGGGTAGTTGTGCAGCACCGCCTGCATCATGGTGATCTTGTAGAAGTCGGTGTCCAGCAGGTTCTGGATGATCCGTGGGCCGAATACGCTGTCACTCATGGGCGGTCTTCCTTGATCAACGCGAGCTGGTGGTCGAGCGCGGCCTCGTCGCCGCAGAGGATGACACCCTCGGCAGCCAGCGCCCCGCAGGCGCTGATGGCGCCTTCCTGGGTCAGGGCGCGGCAGGCGGGCAGGTACAGCAGCACCTGGAAACCGGCCTGGCGCAGTTGGCGGGCAGTGGTCTTGACGCAGTAGTCCAAAGCCAGGCCGCCGACGATGACGGCCCCCACCTGTTGCACGGTGAGGTATTCGATGACCCCGGTGGAGCGGTGTTCGGCCAGGTCGTGGTAGCAGGCGCCGTAGGGGTGCAGGTCGGGTTCGACGCCTTTCCACACGAAGTAGTCGTAGTCGATGGGGGCGGGCAGGCCGGGCAGCAGCTCGAAGCCGTGCGTGCCTGGCACGCAGTGGCTGACCCAGGTCAGGTCAGCATTGGCCAGCGTCAGCGGTTGCAGCATCTGCCCAGGTTCGGCCACCACCCAGGCGGCATTGGCCGGGTGGGCGTCCTTGCTGCCCAGGCGCAGGTCGGCACGAAGGGCCATGGTGTTGAGGTCGGCGGCAATTTCATTGCCCTCGGGTACCGGCAGTTCGTGTGGGGCGTTGGCAGTGAAGCCGTTTTGCGCGTCGACGTCGAAACTGGCGATCTTCATGGTGCTCTCCTCGCGGGTGTTGCTATATATTCCACCTGGTGTATTAAGTGTGTCAAGCACCAGAGCAGGTAGGAAAGATGCTTGTACTACTAAAGCGCTCTGGTGGAATATTGCAGGATTGAAGAGTGGAGCCTTTGCGTGAGTAGCACTGAAGTCCTGGCCAGCGTCGATATCGTCGCTCTGCGCATGGCCCCTGAAGCCCAGCACCTGCAAGTGTTGTTGCACCGCCGTGAGCGCGAACCGCACGTCGGCCAGTGGGCGTTGCCGGGTGTCATCGTCAACGGCCGTATTGCCGACACCAGCCTGGAAGGCGCCGCCGAGCGCGCCTTGCGCGAAAAGGCCCGTATCGTACCGTGCTACATGGAACAGGTAGGCACCGAAGGCAATGCTTTCCGTGACCCGCGCGGTTGGTCGCTGAGCACCTACTACCTGGCCCTGCTCGACCCTGGGCAGGCCGTTGAGGGTGAGCAACTGGCGTTTTTTGATGTGGACAGCGTGCTGGAGCGCAGGGTCCTGTTGCCCTTCGATCACAGACTGCTGGTGGAGCGCGCCCGCGAGCGACTGGCGGCGAAGACGGTGTACAGCAGCCTGCCGTTGTACTTGCTGGCAGAGAAGTTCACGGTGCTCGATGCGTTGGCGTCAGTGCAGGCGTGCCTGGGGCAGGCTGTGAACAGCACCTCGCTGCGCAAGCGCCTGGAGCGTTTGCGCGAGCAGGGGTGGGTGAGGGACACCGGGGAGAAGAACCAGCCACGGCTGGGCAGGCCGCAGCAGTTGTTTCAATACACACCGCAGGGGCCGCGGCCGTTCATGTTCGACCGCAGCCTGTTGCCGGAGGGCGGGCAGTAGCTGCCTTGCCTGTGTTGGTTGCTTCAGGAGGGTGAAGATCGAGCGGGGCCCGCGAAGCGCAAGCCCCTCGATCCGACGAGCAACCCACAGCCATTCTTACCGCCCACACCGGCTGGTATCACCATGCTCCGCCGGCGCTGTGCGCGCCGCAGCCAGCAGGGTCGCCAACACAATCAACACCGCCCCCGCCGCCATGCGCAGGCTCGGCTGCTCACCAAACAGCCACCAGGCACCGAGGATCGCATACACCGGTTCCAGCGCGATGATCATGCCGGCGGTACGTGCCTCCAGGCCTTCGAGGCTCTTGACGAACAGAAACTGCGACAGCCCGGTGCAGAACACCCCCAACAGCGCCAGGTTGACCCAGTCGTCGCCGCCCAGGCTGGTACTGGCCAGGTGGGTGAAGGCGAACGGCGCAACCAGCGCGGCTACCACCACGTTCTGCCAGAAAGCTACCTGCAAGGCATTCATGCTCGACGCATTGCGGCGGTTGGCCACGGTCAGCACGGCGAACGCCAGGCCCGAGCCCAGGCCCCAGATCAGGCCAAGGGTGCCGCTGTCGAGCAGGTCGAAGGACGGCACCACCATCACCAGGCCCGCAGTCACCATCAGCAACAGCAAGCCCTGCACGGCACCGATACGCTGGCCGAACACGCCGCGTTCGATCATGGCTATGAAGGCAGGGAAGCTGGCGAAGCCCAGCGTGGCCACAGCCACGCCGCCGACCTTGACGGCGATGAAGAAGGTCACCCAGTGCGTCGCCAGCAGCGCGCCGGTCACGCCCAGGTTGGGCAGGTTGCGCAAGGTCAGCGCATCGAGCAGGCGGGTGCCCTTGAGCCCGGCGACAAAGCCCAGGGCAATGAAGGCGAAGGTGGCACGGCCGAAGGTGATGATGCTGGCGTCGGCCTCGATCAAATGGCCGAGGATACCAGTCAGGCCGAACAGCACAGCGGCGAGGTGTGCAACGAGCAGGGCGTTGCGCCGGCCGGTGGCAGCACCGGCTACGGGGATTGAAGTCGCGATCATGGCAGTCAAGTCTTCACAAAGTGGCGCGCGCAAACACTCCCGGCTGGCGCGGCGCGGGTCTCTGATTCTGGGAGTTTTATCGTTATGAGCCCGGGCGAATTGCCCGGTGCAAAAAGGCGCCACAGCGTTGGAATTGTGAAGCGAGGCTGCTTACTCGCAAATACCGCGTCAACCAGCCCACGGCGCGGGGCTGGTCGATGTGTGTATTATTTTTGTATACAGGGATGTGAGGCCGATTGCGGGCGACGCATACATGTCAGATCGCGACATCGCTTGTTGCTTGACCGCGCCGTGTCATTCTTCGCCGTAGTTCATGATCGACAACAGCCGGATCGGCACCTGCACCAGTTGCTCCGGCCCGTGTGGGGTTTCGCCATCGAAGGTCAGGCTGTCGCCGGCATGCAGGTGGTAGAGCTGATTACCGTGGCGGTACACCAGTTCACCCTCCAGCAAATGCAGGAACTCCGTGCCCGGGTGGGCAAAGGTCGGAAATTCCTCGCTGGCATCGTCCATGCTCACCATGTACGCCTCGAAGTTCTTTTTCGGGCCCCTGGCGTGATTGAGCAAGTGGTAGGTATGGCCCTTCTCGGTGCCGCGGCGCACCACCTCCAGCCCTTCACCGGCCTTGACCAGCAGTGCGTTGCCATCGGGCTGGTCATACTGGCTGAACAGCTTGGCCATCGGCATGCCCAGCACGTCGCACAGGCGGCTGAGGGTATCGAGGCTGGTCGACACCTGGGCGTTCTCGATCTTGCTCAGCATGCCCTGGCTGATCCCGGCGATGCGCGCCACATCGGCGAGCTTCAGCGACTGGGCCTGGCGCTGGCGCTTGATCTGCAGGCCCAGGTACTGCTCCAGGCGAAGGCGGGGTTCGGTTTCGGTCGGCATCAAGAGTCCTGCACGGTTTCAGTTCAAGAATAAATATTTCGCACTGGGAAAGTGCGCCGGGCGGCTGCGATGGCCGTCGGTTTCCTCGGGTGAAAACGAGTTTCCCATATCTATAACGAAAATGTCTCCGTCATGGCACCAGCTCCTGTCGCGGGCAAGCCCCCTGTGACAAGGGATTGTGGGAGGGGACGTGCCCGCTAAGCGGTAGCACTCGGTAAGTTGGCAAGCACATTGCATTCCTGTGATGAAAGTAAGTTTCCCATGCAGAATTACATGCCGCCCCTTACCAGGAGTGTTCAACCCATGTTGCCAGCAGAAACCCAGCGCACGCTCGACCAGCACGGCATCAAGTACGTGCTGGCGCAGTTCGTCGATATCCATGGCTCGGCGAAGACCAAATCGGTGCCGATCTCGGGCCTGAAGATGGTGGCCGAGGAGGGCGCCGGTTTCGCCGGGTTCGCCATCTGCGGCATGGGCATGGAGCCGCACGGCCCGGACTTCATGGCCCGTGGCGATCTGGCCACGCTGATCCCGGTGCCCTGGCAGCCTGGTTATGGCCGGGTGGTATGCGTCGGCCACGTCAACGGTAAACCTTGGCCCTACGACAGCCGCTATGTGTTGCAGCAGCAGGTGCAGCGCCTGGCCGACAAGGGCTGGACGCTGAACACCGGGCTTGAGCCCGAATTCAGCCTGTTCCGCCGGGACGAAGCCGGCAAGCTGCAGGTGGTGGATGCCTCCGACAACCTCGACAAGCCGTGCTACGACTACAAGGGCCTGTCGCGCTCGCGGCTGTTCCTCGAACGCCTGACCGAAGCCCTGCAGCCGGTGGGCTTCGACATCTATCAGATCGACCACGAGGACGCCAACGGCCAGTTCGAGATCAACTACACCTACAGCGATGCCATGGAGTCGGCCGACCGCTTCACCTTCTTCCGCATGGCGGCCGGCGAAATCGCCAACGACCTGGGGATGATCTGCTCGTTCATGCCCAAGCCCGACCCCAAGCGTGCCGGCAATGGCATGCACTTCCACCTGTCGCTGGCCAGCAGCACACACAAGAACCTGTTTCATGACCCCTCCGACAGCAGCGGCATGGGCCTGTCCAAGCTGGCCTACCACTTTGCTGCGGGCTTGCTTGCCCATGGCCCGGCGCTGTGCGCGTTCGCCGCGCCCACGGTCAATTCGTACAAACGCCTGGTGGTCGGCCGCTCGTTGTCCGGTGCTACCTGGGCGCCAGCCTTCGTGGCCTATGGCGCCAACAACCGCTCGGCGATGGTGCGCATCCCCTATGGCCGCCTGGAGTTTCGCCTGCCGGATGCCGGCTGCAACCCCTACCTGGTCACCGCCGCGATCATCGCCGCGGGCCTGGATGGTATCGACCGTGAACTGGACCCTGGCCAGATGTGCAACGAGAACCTCTACAACCTGAGCCTGGAAGAAATCGCCGCACGCGGCATCAAGACCTTGCCGCAGTCGCTCAAGGAAGCCGCCGACGCGCTGGAGGCCGACCCGCTGTTCCGCGAGGTGCTCGGCGCCGAGATCGTCGACGAGTTCATCAAGCTCAAGCGCATGGAGTGGGTGGAGTATTGCCGCCACGTCTCCGACTGGGAAATCCAGCGCTACACCGAGTTCTTCTGACCGCCCCCATCCTTGGCGCGGCCAGCAAGACAGCGGTCGCCCACTGCCCAGTAAGGAGCAACACCATGTGTGGAATCGTAGGCCTGTACCTGAAAAAGCCGGCGCTGGAAGCCCAGCTCGGCAAACTCTTCGAACCCATGCTGCAGGCCATGACCGACCGTGGCCCGGACAGCGCCGGCTTTGCCATCTATGGCGATGAAGTAGCCGATGGCTGGGTCAAGCTGACCTTGCAGGCGAGCGCTGTGGACTATCCGTGGGCGGCGCTGATGGGGCAACTGGAAGGGCGCCTGGGCTGCTCGCTGGACTGGTTCCAGAACGCCAGCGCCGCCGTGCTCAAGGTGCACACTTGCGAAGCGGCCGCCCGTGCAGCCTTGGCCGAACTGGCCGCCGACGTGCGCATCATGAGCGCCGGGCAGAGCATCGAAATCCTCAAGGGCATGGGCCTGCCGGCCGAGATCTCTAGCCGCTTCGGCCTGGCCGGCATGCAAGGCAGCCACATCATCGGCCACACCCGCATGGCCACTGAAAGTGCAGTGACCCTGGAAGGCAGCCATCCGTTTTCCACCGGCGCCGACCTGTGCCTGGTGCACAACGGCTCGCTGTCCAACCACTTCCGCCTGCGCGAGGAGCTGAAACGCGAAGGCATTAGCTTCGAGACCGACAACGACACCGAAGTGGCGGCTGGCTACCTGGCCTGGCGCCTGCAACAAGGCGACAGCCTGGCACAGGCCCTGGATGGCGCCCTGCAAGACCTGGACGGCTTCTTTACCTTCGCCATCGGCACCCGCAATGGCTTTGCCGTGATCCGCGATCCGATCGCTTGCAAGCCGGCGGTGCTCGCCGAAACCGACGACTACGTGGCCATGGCCTCCGAGTACCAGGCCCTGGCCAGCCTGCCGGGCATTGAAAACGCCAAGGTCTGGGAACCAGCACCGGCCACCTTGTACGTCTGGGAGCGCGAAAGCGCCTGACCTGTCACCGACTCACTGGAGCACCTCATGAAAACGATCGACCTTTCCAGCGCCTCGGTGCGCGAACTCAACCAGGCCCTGCATGGCGACGTGCAGGACCGCGAATGGCGGGTCAGCCGCCCGGACGGCAAGCACAACCTGGCCGTGGGCATCAACCAGCCGGTGTCGGTGGATATCGACGGCCACGCCGGCTACTACTGCGCCGGCATGAATCAACAGGCCAGCGTCACCGTGCACGGCAACGTCGGCGTGGGGGTGGCCGAGAACATGATGTCCGGCTCGGTGCGGGTCAAGGGCAGTGCCTCGCAGGCAGCCGGCGCCACGGCCCACGGCGGGCTCTTGGTGATCGAGGGCGATGCCGGGGCACGCTGCGGCATTTCGATGAAGGGTGTGGACATCGTGGTCGGCGGCAGCATCGGCCACATGAGCTGCTTCATGGGCCAGGCCGGGCGCCTGGTGGTATGCGGCGATGCCGGCGATGCGCTGGGCGACTCACTGTACGAGGTGCGCATCTACGTCAAAGGCTCGGTGCAGTCGCTAGGCTCGGACTGCATCGAAAAAGAGATGCGTGCCGAGCACTTGCAAGAGCTGCAGGCGTTGCTCAACGAGGCAGGCCTGGAGCACAAGGCCGCCGATTTCAAACGCTACGGCTCGGCCCGTCAGCTGTACAACTTCAAAGTCGACAACGCCAGCGCGTACTGATCCAGGAGCCTACCCATGAGCGAACAATTCCCCCCGGTACTGCGTGAATCGGCCACCTTCGATCGCCTGACCATCCAGGAAATCCAGCGTGCCGCCGAAACCGGCATTTACGACATCCGCGGCGGCGGCACCAAGCGCCGTGTGCCGCACTTCGACGACTTGCTGCTGCTGGGCGCCAGCGTGTCGCGCTACCCGCTTGAAGGCTACCGCGAAAAGTGCGGCACCGATGTGGTGCTCGGCAACCGTTTTGCCAAGAAGCCGATCCACCTGAAGATCCCGGTGACCATTGCCGGCATGAGCTTCGGCGCGCTGTCGGCCAATGCCAAGGAAGCATTGGGCCGGGGTGCGACCATCGCAGGTACCAGTACCACCACCGGCGACGGCGGCATGACCCCGGAAGAGCGTGGCCAGTCGCAGCACCTGGTGTACCAGTACCTGCCGTCGCGCTATGGCATGAACCCCGACGACCTGCGCAAGGCCGATGCCATCGAGATCGTCCTCGGCCAGGGCGCCAAACCGGGCGGCGGCGGCATGTTGCTGGGCATGAAGGTTACCGAGCGGGTGGCCGGCATGCGCACCTTGCCGATCGGCGTAGACCAGCGCAGCGCCTGCCGCCACCCAGACTGGACCGGCCCGGACGACCTGGCGATCAAGATTGCCGAGCTGCGCGAGATCACAGACTGGGAGAAACCCATCTACGTGAAAATCGGCGCCAGCCGCCCGTACTACGACGTCAAGCTGGCGGTGAAGGCCGGCGCCGACGTGATCGTGCTCGACGGCATGCAGGGCGGTACCGCCGCGACCCAGGAGGTGTTCATCGAGCATGTCGGCATTCCCATCTTGCCGGCCATCCCGCAGGCGGTGCAGGCGCTGCAGGAGATGGGCATGCACCGCAAGGTGCAACTGATCGTCTCGGGTGGTATCCGCAACGGTGCCGACGTGGCCAAGGCCATGGCCCTGGGGGCTGACGCCGTGGCCATCGGCACCGCCGCGCTGATCGCCCTGGGTGACAACCACCCGCGGCTGGATGAGCAGTTGAAGGCGATCGGCTCTGCGGCTGGTTTTTACGATGACTGGCAGAACGGCCGTGACCCGGCGGGCATCACCACCCAGGACCCGGAACTGGCCAAGCGCCTGAACCCGGAGGAGGCCGGCCGGCGGCTGGCCAACTACCTGCGCGTGCTGGTGCTTGAGGCGCAGACCATGGCCCGCGCCTGTGGCAAGTCGCACCTGCATAACCTCGACCCGGAGGACCTGGTGGCGTTGACTGTGGAGGCGGCGGCGATGGCTCGGGTGCCGCTGGCGGGCACTGCCTGGGTGCCAGGGCAGACGCAGTATTAATGCCGTAATTGGGGCCGCAAAGCGGCCCCTACCAGAGCGCGATGTCATAGGTCAGGTAGACCCGGTTACTGTCCCGCCCCCGGGAATAATCAGCGCGGTAGACGTAGTTGCGCAGCTTCACTCCCAGCCCCTTGAATGTGCCCGCCTGCACGACGTAGGCCAGTTCGCTGTCGCGCTCCCATTCACGCGCCCCGGCATCACCTGCCTTGTCGTTGTCACCGCTCAGGTAGCGGCTCATGAAGGTCAGCCCAGGCACACCGGCTGCCGCGAAGTTGTAGGCGTAACTGACCATCCAGGTCTTCTCGTCTTCTTCAATGAACTTGCCGATACCGACGTTGCTGAACGAGTACACGGTGGCGCCGCTGATGTAGGGCAGCCCGGCAACCCCATCGAGCACCTGATAACCCGCACCCACGGTGTGGCCGCTGTGGGCATAGCTGAGCTGGCCGCTGAGCATGTCGTTATCAATGGGGCCACCCTGCGCTGCGCCATCGTCGCGGCTCTTGAAGTAACGCACATCACTGGCCAGCACGCCCCCTGCCAGCGGCAGTTCATGGGCAATGCCGGCAAAGTCCTGGCGGTAGAAGTTGTTCAGCTCGCCGCGAAAGTAGCTCAATCGCAGGGTTTTGCTCACTGCGTAATCGGCACCGGCATAGCTGAAATCCGCCGATGCATCGCCGCTGTAGCCATCGGCGAACAGGCCAGTGCTGTCGGACGAATCGCGCTGCTTGAAACGCTGCAGATGGCCACCGGTCAAGGTCAACCCGTCAATATCGCTGGAGACCAGCTGGGTGCCCTGGTAGGTCTGCGGCAGCAGGCGCGCGTCGTTGTACACCAATACCGGTGTCTTGGGCAGCAACGTACCGTGCTTGATCACGGTCTTGCCCAGCCGGGCCTTGGCGGTGACCCCGGCACTGGCAAACTCATTGGCCGCGCGGCCATCGTCATGCACCGGCAACAAGCCGGTACCGCTGCGCCCGCGGCCCGAGTCCAGCCTGACGCCCACCAGTGCCATGGCATCCAGGCCTACCCCTAGCGTGCCTTGTGTGAACCCGGATGCGTAATCCAGCAAGAACCCTTGCGCCCATTCCACCCGTTCACTTTTTGCCGTAGCAGCAGCACGTGCGCTGAGGCCTTGCTCGTCGCGAAAGTTCTCGTTGAAGTACACGTTGCGCAATTGCAGCTTGAGTGCGCTGTCTTCGATGAAACCAGCAGCGTGGGTCAGGGGCACATGGGCAAACAGCAGGCCGCACGCAGCCCTGCGGAGAATGACTTGGGTCATGGTCCGGATACTCTCTTGTTATTGTGGGTTGGGCATTCAGACGAAGAACGACAGCGCTCCGGTCAGCAGCGCAATGGCAGTAATGACCAGCGAGGTGAGCACGGCCCACTTGACCGTGGCTTTCTGGAAGTCGCCGATATCCCGGTCGACCATGCCGACCAGCAACAAGGTCGAGGCCACCAGCGGGCTCATCAGGTGCACCGGCTGGCCGAGCACCGAGGCGCGGGCGATCTCTACCGGGTCGATGCCATACGCTGCGGCGGCATTGGCCAGGATCGGCACCACACCGAAGTAATAGGCATCGTTGGAGAGCACGAAGGTCAGCGGCATGCTGGTAATGGCCACCACCAGCGGGAACCAGTGGCCCCAGGATGGCGGAATCCAGTCGACCAAGGTCTGCGCCAGCGCATCGACCATCTTGGTGCCGGAGAAGATGCCCGCGAAGATGCCTGCGGCAAATACCAGCAGTACGACGGTCATGGCATTGCCGGAGTGCGCCAGTATCCGCTCCTTCTGCACATTCAGTTGCGGGTAGTTGATCATCAGCGCGGCGACAAAACCAATCATGAACAGAATCGCGGCGTGCATCACCCCGGCTACCAGGGCGATCATCACTGCCACCACCAGCACCAGGTTGACGTAGGCCAGCCGTGGGCGCTTGTGCGGGGTCTCTTCCAGAATGGCCTTGATGTAGCAGTTGCCGCCGCCTGCTTGCAGTTGGATGTTGCCGATGCGCTTGCGCTCGGCGCGCCCCAGCAGAAATGCCGTGAACACCACCCAGGCGGCACCGCCGACCATGGTCGGCAGCATGGGGATGAAGTACTCGGACGCGTCCAGGCCCAGTGCCGCAATCGCCCGCGTCGCCGGCCCGCCCCAAGGGCTCAAGCCACTCATGATGCTCAGCGACAGCATGGCTACGGTGGCGAGGATCATCGGGTTCATGCCGATGCGTTTGTACAGCGGCAGCATGGCTGCGCAGGTGATCATGTAGGTGGTGGTGCCATCGCCGTCCAGCGCCACCAGCAGCGAGAGCAGGGCGGTACCGATGGCGATCTTTACCGGGTTGCCGTTGACACGCTTGAGGATCATGCGGATCAGCGGGTCGAACAGGCCGGCATCGATCATCAGGCCGAAGAACAAGATGGCGAACAGCAGCAATGCTGCCGAGGGTGCGACCATTTTCAGGCCGTCGAGCATCATTTTGCCAAGGTCGGGCGCGAAGCCTCCGATCACGGCGAACACGATCGGCACCAAGGTCAAGGCGACGATAGGCGACAAGCGTTTGCTCATGATCAGGTAGGTGAATGCCACCACCATGGTCAAACCCAGCAATGCCAGCATGGTTTTCTCTCTTGTTGTTATTGTCAGTGTGGCCGAACGCAAGGCAAACGGCGGTCTTGCCGCCCGGCGTCATGCCTGCCGGGCGGTGCGGTTAACGTAGGTGCAGCGGGGGTCAGCTTTGGTGGGTAGGCTCAGCGGCCGGCCAGGGGGCGTTCGGCTCGGCGACGGCGGTTGACGGCATTTTCCCGTCTGCCAGCATTTGCCTGAGCACCTGCCGGTCGCAAGCACCTTCGGACAGCGAGATGACCACGGTGGCCACGGCGTTGCTGGCCAGGCTGGTGAGGGCGCGTGCCTCTGACATGAAGCGGTCGATACCGATCAGCAGCGCCAGGCCGGCCAGTGGGATATCGTGGATCACCGTCAGCGTCGAAGCGAGCGCCACGAAACCGCTGCCCGTCACACCGGCGGCGCCTTTGGACGACAACAGCATGATCGCCAGCATGGTCAGCGTCTGGCCCAAGCTCAGGTCGATGTTGCACGCTTGCGCGATGAATACGGCGGCGAGCGACAGGTAGATCGCAGTACCATCGAGGTTGAAGGAGTAGCCCGTGGGCAGCACCAGCCCGACCACGCCCTTCCTGCACCCCAGCGCCTGCAGCTTTTCCAGCATCCGTGGCAATACCGGCTCGGTAGACGAGGTGCCGAGTACCACCAGGAACTCCTCGCGGAAGAACCGCAACAGCTTCCACAAGCTGAAGCCGTGCAGCCGGCACAGGCCACCCAGTACCACCAGCACAAAGAACGCGCAGGCGATGTACAGGGTCATCACCAGCTTGGCCAAGGCGCCCAGCGAGGTAATGCCGTACTGGCCCACGGTAAAGGCCAGCGCGCCGAACGCACCGACCGGGGCAAAGCGCATCAGGTAGCCGAAGATGCGGAACACCATCTGCGAGGCGGACTCCAGCACGTTCAGCACAGGCTGGCCATGTTCGCCCATGGCCGACAGGGCAAACCCCGACAGCACCGCGATGAACAGCACCGGTAGCACTTCACCTTTGTTGAAAGCGCCCATGAAGGTGTCAGGGATGATGTGCATGAAGAAGTCGACCACGCCCAGCTTGGCCGCCGACGCGGTGTACTGGCTGAGGCCCGCCGTGCTCAACGTGGCAGGGTCGATGTTCATGCCCACGCCAGGCTGGAACACATGCACGGCCACCAGGCCGATTACCAGGCTGATCACCGTCAGCACCAGGAACAGCAGCAGCGTCTTGCTCATCAGGCGCCCCAGCGAGCGCTTGTCGGTCATGCCGGCAATGCCGGTGACGATGGTGCAGAACACCACGGGCGCGATCATCATCTTGATCAGCTTGATGAAGGCATCGCCCAGCGGCTTCAGCGCCACGGCCTGCTCGGCCCAGAGGTGGCCGACCAGTACACCCAGCAGCACGGCGCAGAGGATCTGAAAGTACAACGATTTGATGAGTTTCATGAGGCATCACCCATTGTTGAAATTGTGCGGATGCGCTTTGGGTTGAACATGTGCAGTACGCGCTAGCTGGCAAGGCGGCGCATTGTCGGGGCATACACGTAACCTGAGAAGAGCCGGCGGGCAGTGCGGATCACCGACGCTTGCAGCTTGCCGCCATCGCGGCTCAAGGCCACATCGATGACGCCGCTGGGGTGCTCCAGCCGTACTTCGGACAGTTGCAGGGCGTGCTCGCCCAACAGTTGGGCGGTCACGGTGCCGGGGGTCACGCAGGCCGTGGCCAGGCCAATCGCGCCAGTGATCGCCAGCGCACGGTGGCAGTTGTGCGGCATGAAGTAGCGCACCTGCAGCGTGCCGTCGCTGGTTGGCGGCGATACCACCACCGGTTTCGGGATCACCATGCCACGCACATCACCCAGGCCCATGGCCCGGCCCGCCTGCAACCGCAGGGCTTCCAGGCGCTCGAGCAGTGCGCTGTCGGCATCCAGGGCGGCAGGGCGCTCGTTACCGGCCAGGCCCAGCTGGCTGGCTTCGATGATCATCAGCGGCATGGCCATGTCGATGCAGGTGACGGCCGTGCCGTCGAACACATCGCGGGCCTGCCCGGTGGGGAACAGTTTTCCAGTCTTGCTGCCGACCGCGTCGAGGAAGGTCAGGTGGATCGGCGCGGCCGTGCCGGGTACGCCGTCGATAGCGGTGCGGCCTTCGTACTTGACGGTGCCGCCAGGGGTTTGCACCAGCGAGGTGACGAAGGTCTGGGTATTGAGGTTGCGAATGCGCACCAGGGTTTTGTCGCCTTGGGCTTTCACCAGCCCCTGTTCGATGGCAAATGGGCCGACCGCACACAACATGTTGCCGCAGTTGGGCGCGGTGTCGACGCGTCGCTCGGCGACCATGACCTGCACGAACAGGTAATCGACGTCGGCGTCAGGGTGCAGCGAGGGGCTGACGATCGCCACCTTGCTGGTTTGCGGGCTGCCACCACCGATGCCGTCGATTTCCAGCTCATGGCCAGACCCCATCAGGCTGATCAGTACTTCGTCGCGTTCCACCACATTGGCCGGCAGGTCCCAGGCATGGAAGAAAGGGCCTTTGGAGGTACCGCCGCGCATGAGCACACAAGGGATTCGTTGCATGACTACTGACTCTCGTTGATCAATTGGCATCATTGATGTGTTGAGAGAAAGAGTGACAGGCGTTGATAAATCAATCCAATGCAAATATCGTAGCGATTGATGCATCCAGTTGAATAATTGCCGACGCTATGACGTGGAGTCAAACCTGTGGAATATGAGCTGCAAGATATCCGTTCTTTCGTGAAAATCGCCGAACTCGGCAGCTTTCATGAAGCAGCAGAGGCCCTGCACCTTTCCCAGCCAGCACTCAGCCGGCGGATCAAGAAGCTGGAAGAGGGCCTGGGCACGCCTTTACTCGAACGCACCACGCGTCGGGTTGGCCTGACCAGTGTCGGCCGCGATTTCCTGCCCAAGGCGCGGCGCCTGCTCGATGACTTCGAAGACTCGATCCTGAGTATTCGCGAACTGGCCGAGCGCCAGACCGGACAAGTCACCCTGGCGTGCATCCCGACGGCGGCGTTCTACTTCCTGCCCACCGTGATTCGCCAGTACAACGAGCAATACCCGAAAATCCGCATCCGCCTGCTCGATCTCAGCGCCAACGATGGCCTTGAAGCCGTCTTGCGCGGCGAGGCCGATTTCGGCATCAACATGATGAGTGGCCAGCACCCGGACATCGAGTTTGTGCCGCTGGTCAACGAGCATTTCGTGCTGGCCTGCCGCCGCGATCATGAACTGGCAAGCCGCGAATCGGTGACTTGGACGCAGCTGGCTGACCACCGCCTGATCGGCGTGGGGCGCCTGAGTGGTAACCGCATGCTGCTGGACCACGCCTTGTCGGGGCTCAACATACGGCCCAAATGGTTTTATGAGGTGCAGCACCTGTCCACTTCGCTCGGCATGGTCGAGGCAGGGCTTGGTGTGTCTGCGATGCCCAGCCTGGCCATGCCGGCAGCGGACCACCCGACCCTGGTCAGCGTGCCCCTGACCGACCCACAGGTGACGCGCACTCTGGGCCTGGTCTATCGGCGCGGGGCTTCGCTGTCGCCGGCTGCAGAAAAGTTCGTGTCGATCCTGCTGGAAAAATGGCGGGGCGGCTAGAAACGCCGTGCGGGGGTCAGAAACAAGCCGGCCCGTGTCGCCACGGGCCGGCTGCAGGTGATGCCGGTTGGCTCAGCGGGCGATCACACGCCCACCGCCAGCTTGGCACTGGTCTGCCGACGACGATAGGCACTGTCGCGGCTCGCCAGCCACCCGTACAGCGGCGAGGTGACCAGCAGCCCGACCACCCACGACAGGTCGGCGCCGTTGATGTGCTCGGAGATCGGCCCGACGTACAGCGGCGTGTTCATGAACGGGATCTGCACCACGATGCCCACCGCATAGGCAATCAGCGCCTGGGGGTTGTAGCGCCCGTAGATGCCGCCATCGACCTTGAAGATCGACTGGATGTCGTAGTCGCCCTTGTGGATCACATAGAAGTCGATCAGGTTGATCGCGGTCCAGGGCACCAGCACCACCAGCAGCACCAGCACCATGTCGACGAAGTGGCCGATGAAGTCCTTCGAGGCGAACACGGCTACTACACTGCAAGCCGTCAGCACGATCAGCGACAGCACCGCGCGGCTCTTGGCGGTGGGGATCCAGCGGTGGGCGAAGGTCTGGATCAGGGTGATGATCGACAGCACCGCGCCGTACAGGTTGAGGGCGTTGTGGCTGATCACGCTGAGCAGGAACAGCACCAGCATGATCGGGCCGAGGGTGCCGGTGGCGAGCTTGACCGCGTCCATGGTGTCCATGCCGGCCGGGATCGCCAGCACCGCCACGGCGCCGAAGATGAACGACAGGCTCGAACCCAGGGCCGAGCCCAGGTACGTGGTCCAGAAGGTCGATGAGACCTTCACGTCAGCCGGCAGGTAGCGCGAGTAATCCGACACGTAAGGGGCAAAGGCAATCTGCCACAGCGCCGCCAGCGACACGGTGGCCAGCCAGCCGGCCAGGTTGAAGCCGCCGCGGGTCAGGAAGTCGTCGCTTTGCACATGGCTGAAGATGTAGCCGAAGCCGACCACGATGCCGATGCCGAGCACCCAGGTGCCGATGCGGTTGAGCACGTGGATGAAGCGGTAGCCGATGATGCCGATGATGCCCGACCCCAGCGCACCGATGACGATACCCACCGGTACCGGCACGGCCTCGACCACACCATGCAGCGACTTGCCGGCCAGGACGATGTTGGAGGCGAAGAAGCCGATGTACATCACCCCGGCGATCACCACCACCAGCAGCGCGCCGAGCGAGCCGAACTGGGCGCGGCTCTGGATCATCTGCGGGATGCCCATCTGCGGGCCCTGGGCCGAGTGCAGCGCCATCAACACCCCGCCGACCAGGTGGCCGACCAGGATGGCGATGATGCCCCACACCAGGTTCAGGTGAAACAACTGCACGCCCAGCGCGCCGGTGACGATGGGCAGCGGCGCGATGTTGCCGCCGAACCACAATGTGAACAGATCCCTTACCTTTCCATGGCGGTCTTGCGGGGGCACGTAGCCGATCGTGTGTTTTTCTATGAGGGGTGCCGTGTTGGCTGCACTGGTCATGACTGACTCCAAGGCAAGGTGGGGCAGGGGGTACTGCCCGGGGGCGTGCCGGCGAAGGGCAACGCGTTCTTGTTGGAGGGATGATGCGGGGAGTCGGGATAACGAGAAATTAGTAAATATGTGCCCATAAACCTTAAAAAACCTAAGGCTGACAAAAGGTTAAGGGACGAGTGGTAGCAAGGAGCGGGCCACCGCGCTGAAAGCCTTGAGGTTGGGGGCTGCAGGCTGTCGGGAAACAGCACAGGTGAGCCGGCGTGGTGCGGCGTGCGCGTTTCCAGTGCAGGTGAACAGGCGGTAGAAAACCAGAAATTGTCACTACATCGGTAACAGCCGATCCTGAATCACTTCCTTCATCACCAATGTCGAACTCAGACGCTTCACATTGGGAATGCTGGTCAGGTGCTCGTCATACAGCTTCTGAAACGCTGGCAGGTCCTTCGCCACCACGTGCAGCAGGTAATCCGGGTCACCGAACAACCGCTGCGCCTCGACGATCTGGGGGATCTCGGCTAGTGCCGCCTCGAAGTCCGCCACCGGCTGGCGCGTCACCTCGCGCAGGGTGACGAACACCAGCGCGGCAAAGTTAAGCCCCAGCGCGGCCGGTGCCAGGCGCGCGTGGTACCCGAGAATGGCGCCGGCGTCTTCCAGCGCCTTCAGGCGACGATGGCAGGGCGACAAGCTCAACCCTACGCGGTCAGCCAGCTCGGTCACCGACAGGCGCCCATCTTTTTGCAGCTCGGCAAGGATTTTTCGATCTGTCCGGTCCATTGAGAAGAATCTTCCAGTATTTGTATGTTGGTGGGGAATATACGAAAGAAAATGCCCCGACGGAATCCGTAATCTTTCTGCACACAAAGACAACACATAAGGAAGATTCAAGTGGCAATCAGTGTGCTGACGGCGTTCTGGGCCGTGTCGTTGCTGTTTGTGATCACCCCAGGGGCGGACTGGGCGTATGCCATCTCCGCGGGCATGCGCGGGCGCTGGGTGATGCCTGCGGTGGCAGGCATGTTGTCGGGGCACTTCCTGGCAACCCTGGTGGTGGCTGCGGGCGTGGGCAGCCTGCTCGCTGGGCACCCGCTGGCGCTGATGTTGCTGACGCTGGCGGGCTGTACCTACTTGCTGTGGCTGGGCGGCAACCTGCTGCTGAGCCCGGGTGTGCCGCAGGCGGGGCAGGACGGCGTGGGGGACTCCGGTTCGCGCTGGGCATTGAAGGGCTTTTGCGTGAGTGGGCTGAACCCGAAGGTGTTCCTGCTGTTTCTTGCCCTGCTGCCGCAATTCACCGACCCACACTCCAGCTGGCCCGTGCCGCTGCAGATCCTGTTGCTCGGGCTGGTGCACCTGTGCAGCTCGCTGGTGATCTATTCGCTGGTGGGCTATGGCGCCAAGGCCGTACTGAGTACCCGGCCTGGGGCAGCGAAGATGGTCGGGCGGGTATCGGGCCTTGCCATGATCGCGGTGGCCCTGGGGCTGATTGCCGGGCAGTTGGGCTGAATCTACCGGCGCTGACGTGGCTCGGATACACTTGCCGCTTCTCTTCGCACAGCCAGGATGTGCCCCATGCCCGAAACCGCCCAACTGCTGACATTCGCGCTGATCTGCCTGGGCATGGTGCTGACGCCCGGGCCGAACATGATCTACCTGATTTCTCGTTCGATCTGCCAAGGCCGTAACGCCGGCTTGATATCCCTTGGCGGCGTGGCCCTGGGCTTCGTCATCTATATGCTCTGCGCGGCGCTGGGTATCACCGCGCTGGTGATGGCGGTGCCGTTTGCCTATGACGTGCTGCGCATCGGTGGCGCACTGTACTTGCTGTACCTGGCCTGGCAGGCGCTGCGGCCCGGCGGTAGCTCGCCATTTCAGGTACGTGAACTGCCTGCCGACAGCCCGCGGCGGCTGTTCACCATGGGTTTTGCCACCAGCCTGCTGAACCCCAAGATCGCGGTCATGTACCTGTCGCTGATGCCGCAGTTCATCGAGCCCGGTCACGGCAGTGTACTGGTGCAGTCGCTGGTGCTGGGCTGCACGCAAATCGCCATCAGCGTATCGGTCAATGCGCTGATCGCCGTGATGGCCGGTTCCATCGCCGTGTTTCTCGGCGGCCGGCCCGTGTGGCAGCAGGTTCAGCGCTGGCTGATGGGCACCGTACTGGCCGGCCTTGCCCTGCGCATGCTGGCCGAAGGGCGCCGCTGAACAACCGCTGATCTCTGTGGAACGAACCGTTGATTGCAACGCTCCTATCGTAAGATGGATAGCAAGGTGCCCGGGGCTTCCCAGACATGAACCTGTTACAGCAACGCGATGCGCACACTCCGCCACTGCATTTTCTGCTCAACGGCGGCACCATCGGTGGCCTGCTGCAGTCGATGGACTGGAGCAGCTCGCCGCTCGGCCCCCCCGAGCACTGGTCGCCCCACCTGCAGGCGGTAATGGCTACATTGCTGCCGGCCCAGGCGCAGTTCGTGCTGTTCTGGGGCGAAACTTACGTAGCGCTCTACAACGATGCCTATGCACCGACCATTGGTACCAAGCATCCCCAGGCACTGGGGCGCCCGGCTGAGGACAACTGGCGTGAGCTGTGGGACGACCTTGAGCCGCTGCTGCGTGGCGTGCGTGAGACCGGCCAGACGTTTTCAGCCAAGGACCGCCCGTTCTATATAGAGCGTCGCGGCCTGGGTGAGACCGTGTACTTCGATGTCTCCTATTCCGCCGTGCGCGAAGCCGATGGCAGCGTTGGCGGGGTGTTGTGCCTGGTGACTGAAACCACCGAACGGGTTCGTTTCCAACAGCGCCAGGCGTTTTTGCTGGAGCTGGGCCGCACCTTGCCTGGGCTGGGTGAAGCGGAGCGTATCGAAGCGTATGTGGTAGCACGCCTCGCCCAGCACCTGGGGGCGACGCAGGTGTGTTTCGGCGAGGACCTGGGCGACGGCACAGGTTACAAGGTTGCGCATGACTGGGCTGACGGCCTGCCTTCGAGGGTCGGCCAGCACCGCTACGCCACCTACGGGGCATCGCTGCGTGAGCAGTTGGTGGCGGGCAAGGTGGTGCAGCAGGCTTATGACAGCGCATCGGCGCCGCTGAGCGGCTTGTGTAGCACGCTGCATGTGCCGGTGCTGCGCGCCGGCCACCTGGAAGCCATGCTTGCCGTGCACTTTCACACGCCACATCACTGCTTCGAAGACGAGTGCCAACTGGTCGAGGATGCCGCCAAGCAAGCCTGGGCGGCCATTACCCATGCCCGTGCAGAGCGTGCCCTGCACCTGCTCAACGAAAGCCTGGAGGAGCGCGTCGCGGCCGTGCTGGCCGAGCGCGAGGCGGCGATTCTGCAACTGCATGAAGCGCACAAGCTGGAGATGATCGGCCAGTTGACCGGTGGCATCGCCCATGACCTCAACAACATGCTCACGCCAATTATCGCCTCCTTCGAATTGATGCGTCGGCACCCGCAATCCGAGCGAGCTCCCCGCTTGATCGACGGGGGCCTGCAGGCTGCCGAGCGGGCGCGCAACCTGGTGGGGCGCTTGCTGAGTTTCGCCCGTCGACAAACCCTCAAGCCACAAGCCGTGTCGCTGGCTGCCTTGGTGGAGGACATGCGCGAACTTATGGCGCGCTCGCTTGGGCCGACCATTGCCGTGCAGGTGCAAGTCGACCCGTTGCTGCCCGCCGTGCTGGTCGATCCGCATCAACTGGAGCTGGCGCTGCTCAACCTGGTGGTCAATGCCCGCGACGCCATGGCCGGCGGTGGTGCCCTGAGCATCGTCGCCGGGCTCGATGCCGACGGCCCACCGCACCCGGCAGGCACTGCGGGCGCGCCGTTGGTCTGGCTGCAGGTTCGCGACAGTGGCAGCGGCATGAGCGATGAGCAGCTGCGCCGCTGCGTCGAGCCATTCTATTCCACCAAGGGCGTGGGCAAGGGCACCGGCCTTGGCCTGCCGATGGTGCAGGGGCTGGCGGTGCAGTCGGGTGGTGGCTTCGCGATTCGCTCGCAGCAGGGGGAGGGGACTGTGGCCACGCTGTGGTTGCCGATCAGCGATGTCGCCGCAGTTGGCCGTGACAGTGACAGTGACAGTGCAGAGGCGCCCCTGGCCGACCGCGCCAGCCGAATTCTGTTGGTGGATGATGAGGCGATCGTGCGCCATGCCACGGCCTTGCAATTGCGCGACCTGGGGTACGAGGTGTGCGAAGCGAGCAGTGCCGCGGCAGCGCTGCAGCGGGTGGAGCAGGGCTGGCAGCCGGACGTGCTGGTGACAGACCACGTCATGGCCGACATGACCGGGGTGCGTTTTGCCCAACAGATGCGCGAGCGCCAGGCTGACCTGCCGGTGTTGATCATCACCGGCTATGCCAACCTTACACCCCGCGAGCTCAAGGGCTTCGAGGTGTTGCGCAAGCCGTACCGGCGCGCCGAGCTGGCGCAGAGTGTGGCGCGGTTGCTGGCCGCCCCGCGTTAGCCGCTGTTCAGCTTCCCAGCACTTTGGCCAGCATCTGGCACACCTGCTCGGCCGAGTACGGCTTGGCCAGGAAGGCAAAGCCCTGGTGGCCGCCTTCGGCAATCGCATCGCTGTAGCCCGAGGTGAGGATCACCGGCAGTTGCGGGCGTTGGCGCCGCAGTTCGCGGGCCAGTGCCAAGCCCCCCATGCCGGGCATGAGCACATCGGAAAACACGGCATCAAAATCGCCCGCCGGGCCGGCCAACAAGGCCAGCGCTTCCTCTGCCGAATTTGCCCAACTGATCCGGTAGCCGTGGTCCTCGAGAATCTGCGCGGTGAACGTGCAGAGGTCGGGGTTGTCCTCCACCACCAGTATCCGCCCTCGCGCCTTGCCGACCTCGGGTTGGGTGGGGGCGGCGGTGACGTCGGCCGGTTCGGCAGGCGGGGCCTCTTGCGGCAGGTACAGGGTGAACGTTGTGCCTTCGCCCTCGACGCTGACCACGGCTACATCGCCACCGGACTGCTTGGCGAAACCAAACACCTGGGACAGGCCAAGCCCGGTCCCTTCACCGGGGGCCTTGGTGGTGAAGAAGGGGTCGAAGATGCGGTCGAGCAACTTCGCGGCAATGCCGATACCGCTGTCCACCACCGAGATGGCCGCAAACGTGCCCGCTGGCGCAGGCTGACCACGTAGCGCGGGCATGTGCTGATCGGCCAACAGGCGCAGGCGCAAGGTGCCTTCGCCGGCCATGGCATCGCGACCATTGAGCATCAGGTTGATCACCGCCGTCTCGAGCTGGCTGAGGTCGGCGCGGATATGGCAAGGCGCGGCTGGCAGTTGCAGTTCCACCTTGATGCGTGCTCCGGTGGCGGTGTCGAGCATCTCGGCCATGGCTTCCAGGCGTGGCCCGGCCTCGAACACTTGCGGGCTCAATGCCTGGCGGCGAGCGAAGGCGAGCAGTTGGCCGGTCAGCTTGGCGCCGCGGTCGACGGTGTCGGCCATGGTCTTCAGGTAGCGTTCGCGACGGCTTTGCTCAAGGTCGGGGCGCTGCAGGAAGTGCAACGACGAGCGAATGATGGTCAGCAGGTTGTTGAAGTCGTGCGCCACGCCACCGGTCAGCTGGCCGATGGCTTCAAGCTTCTGCGCCTGGCGCAACACGGCTTCGGTGTGCAGCAGTTGGCTGGTGCGTTGGTCGACGCGCTGTTCCAGCGTGGCATTGAGCGCCTCCAGCGCCGCCATTGCCTCGCGTACTTCGGCATGGGCCTGGACCCGCTGGATATGCGACCAGCAGCGCTCGGTCACCTCGCCGATCAAGCGCAGCTCGTAGCCGGTCCACACCCGGGGCGCCTTGTCGTGGATGGCCATTAGTGCGGTCAGGCGACCGTCCTTGATCAGCGGCATGCAGATGGTCGCGGTGATGCCGATGGCCTGGAAGGTCGCCGCTTCTTCGGCGGCCAGTTCGCTGAGGTTGTCGTTGATGACCAGCGGCTCGCCAGCGCGCAACTGGCTGACTGCCAGGCGGCCGAAGTCGGCCAGGCGGTATTGGCCGATCAGCCGTGGTGAACCGGCTGACACGGCGTCGCCACAGATGTTGAAGCCATCCTGGTCTGCATCCATGACCGCGTAGGCGCAGCTGGAAAGCTGCAGGTGCTCGACCAGCATGCGCGTGGTGATGGCCATGATCCGCTCGGGGTCGGTGGCGTTGGCCACCTCCCGGCCCAGGCCGTCGAGGAAGTTGAGGCGCTGGCTGTTGACCACGCTGGTGGTGGTTTCGGTCACGGTGTCGAGCATGCCCAGCACGCTGCCGTCCTCGCCACGGATGGGGCTGTAGCAGAAGGTGAAATAGGCGCGCTCGGGGCCACCGTTGCGGTCGATGACCAGCGGGAAGTCTTCGATGAACACCGCTTCACCGGCCAGGGCGCGGTCGGCCATGGCGCCGATCTCGCCCCAGGCTTCCTGCCACACCTCGCTGAACGGGCGGCCCAGGGCCTGTGGCTTGCTGCCGAGAATCTCGGTGAAGGCGTCGTTGTAGAGGGTAATCAGCTCATTGCCCCATAGCACTGCCTGCGGGAAGCGCGAGCCCAAGCACAGGGCCACCGTCGTCTTGAGTACGCTGGGCCATGCCTGCAGCGGGCCAAGTGGGGTGCTGTGCCAATCATGCTGGCGGATGTGTTCGGCCATCAGCCCGCCGCCATCTAGCCATTTCGCCATGTGCTCTGCCGATCCTTTTGCCTGGGAGCATAAGGGTGCACCGAGAATGGCCAATTGGCGAGGCCTTTATGTCGCCTGGTCCGGCCTTTTCGCGGGGCAGGCTCAGCGAATGAAGTGCACCTTGCCGGTATCGTCGTTGCCCATGTAGATGCCGTAAACCCCCGCCTGGCGCTCAAGAATGTAGCGCTCTAGAATCTGCCGGATCGCCGGATAGTAGATCTCGTCCCAGGGGATTTCCCCCGGTTCGAAGAACTTGTAGGCCAGGGTCTCCGGCCCGAACTGCCCGGTCTCCTGGGTGGCGATGGCGCGGAAGATGATGTACACCTCGCTGATCTTGGCCACGCTGAAGATCGAATAGGGCGAGACGATTTCGGCGTGCACGCCGCTTTCTTCCCACACTTCGCGCAACGCCGCCTGCTCGGTGGTTTCGCCCGCTTCCATGAAGCCTGCAGGCAAGGTCCAGGTGCCAGGGCGCGGCGGGATGGCGCGCTGGCACAACAGGTACTTGCCATCGCGCTCGATGATGCAGCCGGCGATGATCTTCGGGTTGATGTAATGGATGTAACCGCAGGCGGTGCAGCGCAGGCGTTCGTGGGTGTCGCCTGTGGGAACGCCCCGAGCCAGTTCCGTGGTGCAGTGCGGGCAGTAGCGCGGGGCGTTGGGCATGGTCAGCGGCCTATGCGGGGTTCTATACGGGGTTCTTTGAGGGCCAGGGGCTCGACCATGTCGCGCACCTTGGTGTTGTCATCCTGCTTCTGGCGCAGGTAGTCCAGGGCTACCTTGGCGGCAGCGCGGACGTGATCGACCGAGGCCTGGTGGGCAACCAGCGGGTCGCCGCCCTTGATCGCCTCGACGATCTTTTCCATCTCCCGGTTGCTGGCACCCCGGCGGTTCTCTTGCGAGACCGAGGTGGCACGCAGGTAGCTGATGCGTGCCTGCAACTGGCGCAGCTGCTGGGCGGCGACCTGGTTGCCGGAGCCTTCCAGCAGCACGTCGTAGAAGCCTTGCACCGAGTCGAGCACCTGTTGCAGCTCGCCTTCTTCCAGCGCTTCGCGGTTGACCTCCAGCGCGCGTTCCAGGGCGCGGATGTCCTTGGCCTTGGCATTGAGCGTGAACAGCTGGACGATCAGGCCTTCGAGCACGCAGCGCAGCTCGTAGATATCGCGGGCATCTTCCAGGGTAATGATTGCCACGCGCGGGCCTTTGGCATCGGCGAATTCGACCAGGCCTTCGGATTCCAGGTGGCGCAGCGCTTCTCGCACCGAGGTACGGCTGACCCCGAGGCGGTCGCAGAGGTCGCGTTCTACCAGGCGGTCACCCGGCAGCAGATGGAAGTTCATGATCGCGGCGCGCAGCTTGTCGAGCACGATTTCGCGCAGGGTAACGGGGTTGCGGTTGACCTTGAAGCTGTCGTCGAGTGGCTGGCGTTTCATCAGGTGCGCTCTTTATGAGGCTGTTGCGCCAACATCGCGGAGTGCCTGGAACCTTGGCACTCCTTGCAGTGGTTCGAACAGCCCGTTGTTAACGGGTTGACTCCGCATCGGCTTCGGCGAACGCTTCGCGGGCCAGGCGGAAACTGTCCACCGCCGCGGGTACGCCGCAATAAATGCCGACTTGGAGCAGGATCTCGCGAATCTGTTCACGGCTCAGCCCATTACGCAATGCGCCGCGGATATGCAGCTTGAGTTCGTGGGGCCGGTTGAGCGCGGAAATCATGGCCAAGTTTATCATGCTGCGCTCTTTGAGCGACAAGCCATCGCGGCCCCAGACATGGCCCCAGCAGTACTCGGTGACCAGCTCCTGCAGCGGTTTGGTGAACTCGTCGGCGTTCTGGATGGAACGGTTGACGTACTCCTCGCCCAGCACCTGGGTGCGGATCTGCAGGCCTTTCTCGTACTTTTCGTTGCTCATGCACTGTACTCCGGAAGAAAACAGGGGCCGCTACCGAGGGTGAGGCGATAGCGCGGCCCCTAAAAGCAGGACGGTCGGTGTCTGTCAGCCAAGTGGCGGCAGGGCGCCCAGCTTGCCCCGGTGATAAACCATCGGCGTCACCGGCGCAGCCGGCAGCACCAGGTTCTTCACCGCGCCGACGATGATCGCGTGGTCACCGCCGTCGTACTCGCGCCACAGTTCGCACTCGATGATCGCCGTGGCCTTGGCCAGCAACGGGTTGCCCAACTCGCTCAGGTGCCAGTCGATGCCTTTGGCTTTCTCCTTGCCCTTGCCGGCAAACGCATAAGCCTCGGCAGTCTGGTCGGCAGACAGCAGGTGAATGGCGAACTGCTTGCTGTCACGCAGGATCGGGTAGGTGTCGGAGGCGTAGTTGGGGCAGAACAGCACCAGCGCCGGCTCGATCGACAGCGCGCTGAACGCGCTGGCGGTGATGCCGACGATGCCGCCGTCGGCGTCCAGGGTGGTGACCACCGTAACGCCGGACGGGAACGAGCCCATCACGTCTTTGTAGATGCCTGGTTCGATCATCTCGTGCTACCTCTCAACGCATCACAAACGGGTCGGGCATGGGCGCGGTGGACAGGTTGATCCACACGGTCTTCAGCTCGGTATAGGCCAGCACCGAATCGATGCCGCTTTCACGGCCGTAGCCGCTGTTCTTGAAGCCGCCGATCGGCGCCATGGCCGATACCGCGCGGTAGGTGTTGACCCAGATGATGCCCGAGCGCACGTCGCGGGCCAGGCGGTGGGCGCGGCCCAGGTCGCGGGTCCAGATGCCGGCGGCGAGGCCGAACTGCGAGTCGTTGGCGATTTCCAGAGCTTCTTCCTCGGTCTTGAAGCGGATGACCGCAGCCACTGGGCCGAACACCTCTTCCTGCATGATGGTCATGGCGTTGCTGTCGCACTCGAACAGGGTCGGCTCGTAGAACCAGCCGTCACCCTCGACCTCGGCACGCTTGCCGCCCAAGTGCAGCTTGGCCCCTTCAGCCTTGGCCGCGGCGACCAGGCCTTCGACCACGGCCAGTTGCTGGGCGGTGGCCATCGGGCCCATTTCACTGGCCTCGTCCTGCGGGTTGCCGATGCGGATGCGCTTGGCACGCTCGACCAGGCGGGCGACGAATTCGTCGAAGATCTCGTCCTGCACCAGCAGGCGAGAACCGGCCACGCAGCTTTGCCCGGAGGCGGCATAGATGCCGGCCACGGCGCCGTTGATGGCGCTGTCCAGGTCGGCGTCGGCAAAGATGATGTTCGGCGACTTGCCGCCCAGCTCCAGCGACAGCTTGGCGAAGTTCTCGGCGCTGCTGCGCACCACGTGGCGGGCGGTGGCGGCGCCGCCGGTGAAGGCGATCTTGCGCACCAGCGGGTGGCGGGTGAGCGCCGCGCCGGTGCTTGGGCCGTAGCCGGTGACCACGTTGACCACGCCCGGCGGGAAGCCGGCCTCATGGGCCAGGCGAGCCAGTTCGAGGATGGTCGCCGAGGCATGTTCGGACGGTTTGAGCACGATGGTGTTGCCGGCGGCCAGGGCCGGGGCCAGCTTGATCGCGGTCAGGTACAGCGGGCTGTTCCACGGGATGATCCCGGCGACCACGCCGATCGGCTCGTGCACGGTGTAGGCGAACAGGTCCGGCTTGTCCAACGGCAAGGTGCCGCCTTCGAGCTTGTCGGCAAGGCCTGCGGTGTAGTGGAAGAACTCTGGCA
This sequence comes from Pseudomonas sp. SWRI77, assembly GCF_014269105.1. Classification (NCBI taxonomy): domain Bacteria; kingdom Pseudomonadati; phylum Pseudomonadota; class Gammaproteobacteria; order Pseudomonadales; family Pseudomonadaceae; genus Pseudomonas; species Pseudomonas sp. SWRI77. The sequence continues at coordinate 30,486 of NZ_JABWRV010000019.1, forward strand.
GGTAGCCGACCTGGCCGCGGGTTTCGCGGATCAGCTTGCCGTTGTCACGGCTTTCCAGCTGGGCCAGGTGCTCTTTGTTCTCGGCGATCAGGTCACCCAGGCGGCGCAGCAGCTTGCCGCGCGCAGTGGCGGTGATGCTGCGCCAGGCCTTGCTGTCGAACGCGCGCTGGGCGGCCTGCACGGCCAGCTCCACATCGGCTTCGTCGGCGTCGGGCAGTTGCGCCCAGGCTTGGGCGGTGGCCGGGTTGAGGCTGTCGAAGGTCTTGCCGCTCTGGGCATCGAGCCATTGGCCGTCGATGCACATCTGGAAACGTACGAGGGTCATGCAACAATCCCCTTGGCGGATTCGGTGAGGGTGCGGGCTTGCTTGAGGAAGTCCAACAGCATCTTGTTGACTTCACGCGGTGCTTCCACCGGCATCATATGCCGTTGCTCGGCGAGGACCACGCTGTGCGCGCCCGGAATGCTGGCGGCAAGCTGGCGGGTCATGGCCGGGGTGGAGCCCGAGTCGAGTTCGCCGGTGGCGATCAGTGTCGGTACCTGGATACTGCCCAGGTCGCTGGCGCGGTACATGTCCTGGGTGGCGAACAGCGAATAGGTAGTGTGGTAGCCCTGCGGGTCGTTGCTCGCCAGTACCTGGCGAATGGCGGCGACCTGGGCTGGGTTGGCGGCCTTGTATTCACGGCTGAACCAGCGGTCGAGGGCGGCGTCGACGTTGGCGTCGGGGCCCAGTTCTGCAGCCTGGGCGGCGCGGGCGATTACCCCGGCACTTTGCTCGGGGGTGCGGTTGAACACACTGTTGAGCACCACCAGCGCCGCCAGCCGTTGCGGGTAGGCGAGGGCGAAGGCGCGGGCTACCAGGCCGCCCATGGAGAAGCCGATGACGGTTGCCTGGGCAATCTGCAGGTGGTCGAGCAGCTCGGCGAGTTGGGCGGCGTAGCCTTCCAGGCTGGTGTCGGCGGCTGGCAGCGCGCTCTGGCCGTGGCCGAGCATGTCATAGGCGATGACGCGGTAGTCGTTGGCCAGGCCAACGAACTGACCACCCCACATTTCTTTGTTCAGGCCCACGCCGTGGATCAGTACCACAGCCTGGCCCTGGCCTTGAACCAGGTAACTGGTCCCGGCCGGTGTGCGTTCAGCGACAGGCTGAATCATGGAGGGCGCTCCTTGAAGGTCGGGCGCGGCGGGTAAGCACGCCACGCCCCGGCCCGTCTTGGTTGTTGTTATTGAGCGTTGGCTTTTTCGGCAGCCAGTTCTTCCAGGTCGATGTAGCGGTTACCGATGCGCGGGTGCAGACGGCCACCGTCGGCGGCGCCCAGGACCACGACGATTTCGTCGGCACGTGGGGCGTCTTCGATCTGCATTTCCAGGGTGATGTAGTGCGAACGCAGGCCTTCGTCGTCCTTCTGCATCATCGGGATCTGGATCGAGGTGCCTGGGCCGCCGCGCTTGTTGGTGAAGCTCAGGTAGCTCTTGGCCTGCACCGCTTCGCGGTAGTGGTTGCCAAAGCGCAGGGTGTGGATCACGGCAGAGGCGTGCTCGATTTCGCCGTCGGCGCCGACCACTGCGGCTTTACCGTAGGCTTCGATCTTGTCGGCACCGCCGATGGCGGCAATCAGGCGCTCGACCATCAGCGCACCCAGCTCGGAGCAATTGGCGCGGATTTCCGGCTTCAGATCTTCAACAAAACCGCGACCGGCCCATGGGTTTTTGATCACCACAGCCAGGCCGACCATGGTCACCGGTTTGTCGGTGGCCTTGCCGCCTTCGATGCGGGTCTCTTCGGAGTAGGTGACGATCTTGCGGATTTCGAAACTCATGGGTGGCTCCTGGTGAGGGTTATCAGCTCTTGTTGTCTGATGGTATACCATAATATTTGTTGTGCAAGAGGGGGCTGGAAAAATCTCTTGCCGGGGGACGAAAGGCGTCTTGATCCCTTGATTTGCGCGGCATCTGTACCGGCCGAAAACTCAAAAAAATGCCCGCTCGCGAGGGCCACGAGGACCCCCGGGAGCGGGCTGATCCCGCAACTACTTCAGGCAAAGGGAATTCAGGCGAATGCCGGCACCACTTCGTTGATGAACAGCTCGAGCGACTTCTTCTTCTCGGCGTGGGGCAGGCTGTTGTCGCACCAGAAACTGAACTCGTCGACGCCCAGTTCCTGGTAGTACTTGATGCGCGCGATGATCTCTTCGGGTGTACCGATCATGGTGTTCTTGCGGATGTTCTCCAGCTGGAACGCCGGCACTTCGGCAAACTTCGACTCCGGGCTTGGCGCAAGGAAGCCATTGACCGGTACGGTCTTGTTGCCGAACCAGGCATCGAAGGTGCGATAGAAGCGCGAAATGGCCTGGGCGCCGACCTTCCAGCCTTCAGGCTCGGACGGGCTGTGCACGTGGGTGTGGCGCAGCACCATCAGTTGCGGGCGTGGCACATCCGGGTTGTTGTCCAGGGCCGCCTGGAACTTGTTGCGCAGGTCCAGCACTTCTTCATCACCCTTCATCAACGGGGTGACCATGACGTTGCAGCCGTTGGCCACGGCGAAGTTGTGCGAGTCCGGGTCGCGGGCGGCGATCCACATCGGCGGTTCGGCGTTGAAAGGCTTCGGTACGCTGGTGGAGGTGGGGAACTTGTACACCTCGCCGTCGTGGGCGTAGTCGCCTTCCCACAGCTTGCGCACCACCGGTACCATCTCGCGCAGGGCTTTGCCGCCGTCGGTGGCGGGCATGCCATTGGCCATGCGATCGAACTCGAACTGGTAGGCGCCACGTGCCAGGCCCACTTCCATGCGGCCGTTGCTGATCACGTCGAGCAGGGCGCATTCGCCAGCCACGCGGATCGGGTTCCAGAACGGCGCGATGATGGTGCCGGCGCCCAGGCGAATCTTCTCGGTGCGCGCAGCGAGGTAGGCCAGCAGCGGCATCGGGCTAGGCGAGATGGTGTATTCCATGGCGTGGTGTTCACCGATCCACACGGTGCTGAAACCGCCGTGCTCGGCCATCAGGGTCAGTTCGGTCAGGTCTTCGAACAGCTGGCGATGGCTGACCTGTTCATCCCAACGTTCCATGTGTACGAACAACGAAAATTTCATGGGGCTTTCCTCGGAGCTTGAAAGTCTCGCCTGGCGCACCAGGCGTCAGTAATAAGGCTAGGTGCTTCAGGCGAAGGCGGGCAGGCTGGCCATCTTGCCGCGGCAGTAGATCATCGGCTGCGGGGCTTGCTCGGGGACGATGAGGTTGTGCACTTTGCCGACCATGATGGCGTGGTCGCCACCTTCGTATTCACGCCACAGTTCGCATTCGATAATGGCGGTGGCATTGGCCAGCAACGGGTTGCCCAAGGCGCTGAGGGTCCACTCGATGCCGGTGGCCTTGTCCTTGCCCTTTTTCGCGAAGGCATAGGCTTCGGCTTGCTGTTCACCGGACAGCAGGTGAATGGCGAAGCGCTTTTGCTTGATCAGCACAGGGTAGGAGTCGGAGCTGTAGTTGGGGCAGAACAGCACCAGCGGCGGGTCCATCGATAACGAAGAGAAGGCGCTGGCGGTGAGGCCGACGATCGAGCCGTCGTCGTCCAGGGTGGTGATGACGGTGACGCCTGAGGGGAAGGAGCCCAGGACGTTCTTATAGACGGTTGCGTCGATCATGGCGTGTTCCTCGAAAGGGGTAGCGGTGGGCCGCTTTTTATCGTTGATGTGTCTGATGGTATACCGTAATACTCGATTTGCAAGCGGAATTTTCTAGCGCACAAAATTCGCGATGAATGGCGCAAAGCCGCGTGAATAGTGGGTTTGGCGAAAGCGAGACGGCCTGAGCGCGGCTGCTGAACCGGATCAGTTAAAGATTTTTAGACCGAATCAGTGTTGTCAAAAGTTTGGAATACCATAATATGGTCCGCAGCTGAGAGGCCGCCTAGACGCGGTTTCCTTACAAAGATAAAAACGACCTTTCGAGCTGAAAACCATGTCCCAACCGTCATCGCAACACCAGTTTGTCGAGAATCACACGGTCGATTACGTTCCACCTGCCGAGCGCCATGGGAAGGCGCGCGACCTGTTCACCCTCTGGTTCAGCACCAACATTGCGCCACTGCCCATCGTCACCGGCGCCATGGTGGTCCAGGTGTTCCACCTGAACCTGTTGTGGGGCCTGGTCGCCATCGTGCTTGGCCATCTTGCCGGGGGCGTGGTCATCGCGCTGGCTTCTGCGCAGGGACCGCAGTTGGGCATTCCGCAGATGGTCCAGAGCCGCGGCCAGTTTGGCCGTTATGGTGCGTTGCTGATCGTGTTCTTCACGGCGCTGATCTACGTCGGCTTCTTCATTTCCAATATCGTGCTGGCGGGCAAGACCATCCACGGCATCGCCCCGAGCGTGCCGATGCCCGGTGCCATCGTCATCGGCGCCCTCAGCGCGACGGCCATCGGCGTGATCGGCTACCGCTTCATCCATATCCTCAACCGCATCGGTACCTGGGTCATGGGCTCGGCGCTGCTGGCCGGTTTCATCATGATGTTCGTCCAGGAGCTGCCGGCTGATTTCTTCAGCCGTGGGGCGTTCAACCTGTCCGGCTTCATCGCCACCGTGTCGCTGGGCACGATCTGGCAGATCAGCTTCTCGCCGTACACCTCGGACTACTCGCGCTACCTGCCCAAGGAAGTGGGCATTGCCAAGCCGTTCTGGGCGACCTACTTCGGCGCCACCCTGGGCACCATCCTGTGCTTCAGCTTTGGTGCAGTGGCGGTGCTGTGCGTGCCAGAAGGCACCGACGCGATGGACGCGGTCAAGCAAGCCACCGGCTGGCTGGGGCCGATCCTGATGGTGCTGTTCCTGCTCAACATCATCAGCCATAACGCGCTCAACCTGTATGGCGCGGTGCTGTCGATCGTCACGGCCATCCAGACCTTCTTCGCCAAGTGGACGCCGAGCATCAAGGTGCGGGTGGCCCTGGCCTCGGTAATTCTGCTGGGCTGTGGCTTGGTGGCGCTGAATGCATCGGCGGACTTCATCGGCCAGTTCATCGGCCTGATTCTGGCGCTGTTGCTGGTGCTGGTGCCGTGGGCCTCGATCAACCTGATCGACTTCTACCTGATCAAGAAGGGCCAGTACGACATCGCGTCTATCTTCAGTGCCGACGGCGGTATCTATGGCCGCTTCAACCACCACGCGATCATTGCCTATGCTTGCGGGATTGCGGTGCAGCTGCCGTTTGCCAATACCGCGCTGTATGTGGGGCCGTATTCGAACCTTGTCGAAGGGGCTGATTTGTCCTGGTTGATCGGCTTGCTGGTGACGGTGCCGCTGTATTACTGCCTGGCCACGCGAGGGCAGGCGGTAAACAGTGCGCGGGTTATCAGCGTCAACGACTGACAGTTGCAACGGGTGGCCGCCTTGCGGCCCATTCGCGGGACAAGCCCGCTCCCACAGGATCACTCAAAAAACTGAATCAACCTGTGGGAGTGGGCTTGTCCCGCGAATGGGCTGCAAAGCAGCCCGGTTATTCCTGATCAGACTTTGAACTGCGCCACCATGCCATTCAGGTCCACTGCCAACTGCGACAAGTCCTGCGCCGCTGCACTGGTCTGGTTTGCCCCCGCCGATGTCTGCATCGCCAGGTCACGAATGTTCACCAGGTTACGGTCCACCTCGCGCGCCACCTGTGCCTGTTCTTCAGAGGCGCTGGCGATTACCAGGTTGCGCTGGTTGATCGAGGCGATGGCCTCGGCAATCACCTCCAGCGCCTGGCCCGCACCCTGCGCCACTTCCAGGGTACCCGCAGCGCGCCCTTGGCTGCTGTGCATGGCCGTCACCGCACGCTCGGTGCCGGTCTGGATGCCCACGATCATCTGCTCGATCTCTGCCGTCGACTGTTGGGTACGGTGGGCGAGGGCGCGTACTTCATCCGCCACCACCGCAAACCCGCGGCCGGCCTCACCCGCGCGGGCGGCTTCGATGGCGGCATTGAGCGCCAGCAGGTTGGTTTGCCCGGCGATTGCGCCGATCACATCGAGCACCCGGCTGATCTCGTTGGCGTTGCTGGCCAGCTGTTCGATTTCGGCCGAGGTGCCGGTCACGTCGTCGACCAGGTGCTGGATCGACGCCAGCGCCTGGTTGACCTGGTCGCGGCCGTCACGGGTGGTGCGGTCGGCGCCTTTGGAGGCGTCAGCGGTACTCACTGCATTGTTGGCCACTTCTTCCACGGCGGCGGTCATCTGGTTGACTGCGGTGGCTGCCTGGTCAATTTCGGCGCTCTGCTGATGCAGGCCGCGGCTGGTGTCTTCGGTGACGGTATGCAGCTCTTCGGAGGCCGAGGCCAGTTGGTCGGACGAGGCGGCGATCTTGCGCAAGGTGTCGCGCAGGCTCTCTTGCATGCGGCCCAAGGCGCGCAGCAGCAGGGCAGGCTCGTCGCGGCCGGTGACCTGGATGTTCTGGGTCAGGTCGCCGGTGGCCACGCGCTCGGCCACGGCCACGGCATCGGCCAGGGGCACCACGATGCTGCGGGTGAGCAGTGTGGCGATGGCGGCCAGTACCAGCATGATGACCAGCAATGAACCGATGATCGCGGTCAACGCCTGGTCAGCGACGTCGCTGCTGCGTTGCGAGGCCTCTTCGGCGCCCTTGCCGTTGTAGGCGATCAGCGCCGCCATGGCTTTCATCATGCTGTCGGCATGCTCGGAAAGCGGGCCGTTGATCTGCAGTTTGGCCTGGTCGAGGCGCCCGGCAGCGATGTCGCTGATGACCTGCGCCTGAAGACTGACGTATTGCTCGTGGGCGGTATTGAAGCGGTTGAACAGGGCGCGGTCATCGGCGGCGACGATGGTGTTGTCATAATCCTTCAGGCCGTCCTTGAGTTGCGCATTGATGCTTTTGAGCATGTCCAGACTGCGCGCACGCTCCAGGTCGGTTTCTTCCAGCGCTGCGCGCAGGGTGATGGCACGCGCTCGGCCGAGGTTGCTGCTGATTTCACTGAGGGCTACCACGGCCGGCATCCAGGTGACACGGATTTCATCCGTGGCCTCATCCATTTGCCGGGTTTCATAGAGGGCTATCATGCCCATGGCCAGTACCAATACGCCCAACAGGGCGAATACGCTGGCTGCGCGAATGCCGATCTTCATATTCCGTAATTGCATGGAATGCTCCTTGACGGTGGCGTGCAGGCGTCAAGAGCATGGACGGAAGGCCGGCTCACCAGGGGGTGCCAGCTCTCGATGCGCTGCGGATTTAGTGTGTGTGCCTCACCCTCTTACGTTTTTATTTAAATGATGTCACAGTGCCATCATTATTGACCAGTCATTCAATGTAACGACGTGTGCGGGCAAATCCGTCGTTTACTGACGGTTTTGCCCGCAATCAGACGTCATACGATCGGGATCAACGGGTCGGCAGCGGCCAGTGCCTGCGCGCGGTCAGCGGCTGGCGGGTAGATCCATACCGAGTTGATCTGGCGTTTCAGCGCCTTGCCCTCCTGGCCGTGCAGCTTCAGCTCCCGTTCCCAGCCCTCGCTGTAGGCCGCGCCCCAGTCACCCAGGTCGAGGCAGGTGACATATTTGGGCTGGCGGTAGATAACAGGTTCGACGCCGAGCAGGTCGGCGGCCGCATTGTTGCCAGAGTGCCGGCCCATGGGGATGGCGTGCTGGCAGGTCATCAGGGCGTGGTTGCCCAGGTCGTCGACGGCGGCCCACGCAGTGTCGCCCGTGGCATAGATGTGCGCCTGGCCAATCACTTTCAGGTGCTCGTCGACCCGCAGGCGGCCCGCGCCGTCACGTTCGCCAGCGACCTGTGCGGTCAATGGGCTGGCCTTGACGCCTGCGGTCCAGATCACGGTGTTGCTGGCGATGTACGCGCCGTTGTCAAGGGTCACCCCGCCGGCGTCGACTGCCACCACCGAGGTGCCGGTCAGCCATTGCACACGCGCCTGCGCCGAGGCGGCCTGGATCGACGGGGTGATGCCCGCGCCCAGCGCCGCGCCCACGCTGGCGCCGCGGTCGACCAGCAGCACCCGCACCGCGCTGTCGTCACCCAGGATGGCGCGCAGGCGCGCGGGCATTTCGGTGGCGGTCTCGATGCCGGTAAACCCGCCCCCACAGACCACTACCGTGTTGCGTGCCGGGGAGGCGGGCAGGGCGGCCAGCCGCAGCAGGTGCTGCTCAAGGGCGATGGCCGACTCCATCTGGTCGACATCGAAGCTGTGTTCGGCCAGGCCCGCCACCGGCGGGCGTGCTACCTGGCTGCCGGCGGCGAGGATCAAGCGGTCGTAGCCGAGCTGCTGTTGCTGCCCTGCGGCGTCGGTGTAGCTGACGCTGCGCCCGTCGGCATCGATGCGGTCAGCGTTGCCCTGGATGAAGTGAATGCCCACGGCCTCGAACAGCTCGCCCAGCGGTGCCTTCATGGCCTGCACATCCGCCTCGTAGAAACGTGGGCGAATGCGCAGTTCGGGTTGCGGGGCGAGCACGCTGATGCGCACGTCTTCGCGTTGCGCCTGGTCCAGCAGGCGGGCAGCGCTCAGGGCGCTCCAGACACCGGCAAAGCCGGCACCGATGATCAGGATGTTGGATTTCATGCAAGTACTCCGCAGAGGTCGGATAGAGAAAAAGGGGCTTCGATCACACGCAAGGTGCCTCTCGAATAACTACGACTGTATTGGTCGTAGTTGTTGCCTGCAAGCTTTTTTTCTTATCCACCCCCTCCTGCAGTGGCAGGGAGGAGGGGGCGGCGGGGCCGCAAACCTTGATATCCCCACCCCCATCCGTTATAGATAAAAAGGAAACCATAAAGAAAAGAGGCCATTTCAGCCCCCATGCACGAGATCACACGTATCTTCCGCCCCTCAGGCCCCCATTTCGCGCCCTGCGCAGATGGATACGGGCCGACCTCAATGACTCCTTCTCCGCTTTCGAGCCTGTTCCACGTGTTGTCGATCCCGCCGGTCAAGCTCCTGCTGACCCAGATGCGCAAACGCCCCGTCCCTCCACCTGCACCGTAGCGCCTGAATTCCACCACCCCCGGCCTTTTGCCGTTCGGGGTTGGGGAGCCTTTGCATTTTTTCAGCGTTCAACTGTTCAGGAATCACTATGACTCTTCGTGTCGCAATCATCGGTGCCGGCCCGTCCGGCCTTGCGCAACTGCGTGCCTTCCAATCCGCCCATGCCCAGGGCGCACCCATGCCCGAGATCGTATGCTTCGAAAAGCAGGCCGACTGGGGCGGTATGTGGAACTACACCTGGCGCACCGGCCTCGACCAGCATGGCGAACCGGTGCACGGCAGCATGTACCGCTACCTGTGGTCCAACGGCCCCAAGGAATGCCTGGAGTTCGCCGACTACAGCTTCGATGAGCACTTTGGCCGGCCGATTTCCTCGTACCCGCCGCGCGAGGTGCTGTGGGACTACATCCAAGGCCGCGTGAAGAAGGCCGGGGTGCGCGACTACATCCGCTTCAATACTGCGGTCAAGAACGTCAGCTTCGATGAGAACACCCGCGAGTTCACCGTCAGCGCCCACGACTACAGCGCGGGGCTTGGCATCGAGCAGGTGTTTGATTATGTGGTGGTGGCCAGTGGGCACTTCTCTACCCCGCACGTGCCGGAGTTTGAAGGCTTCGAGCGGTTCACCGGGCGTATCCTGCATGCCCACGACTTTCGCGAAGCGATGGAATTCAACGGCCAGGACCTGCTCATTGTCGGCAGCAGCTACTCGGCCGAAGACATCGGCTCGCAGTGTTACAAGTACGGCGCGCGCTCGATCACCACGGCCTACCGCACCCAGCCGATGGGCTACAAATGGCCCAAGGGCTGGGAAGAGCGCCCGCAGCTGGTCCGCGTCGAAAACGACTTGGCGTTCTTCGCCGATGGCTCGAACAAGCGCGTGGATGCGATCATCCTGTGCACGGGCTACCAGCATCACTTCCCGTTCCTGCCCGATGAACTCACCCTCAAGACCAACAACCGCCTGTGGCCTGCCGGGTTGTACCAAGGCGTGGTGTGGGAGCAGAACCCGCAGTTGCTCTACCTGGGCATGCAGGACCTGTGGTACAGCTTCAACCTGTTCGACGCCCAGGCATGGTTTGCGCGCGACTACATGCTGGGGCGCATCAAGCTGCCGGCCAAGGCGGCCATGCAGGCCGACAGCGCGCGCTGGCGCGAGGAAGAGGAGCAGCTGGCAACCACCGCTTCGATGTATGAATTCCAGGGCCGATACATCAAGCACCTGATCGAGCAGACCGATTACCCGCGCTTCGATATCGATGCGGTGAACCGCATCTTCCTGCAATGGAAGAGCGACAAGAAGCACGACATCATGGGCTACCGTGACAAATCGTACCGCTCTGTGATCACCGGCACCAAGGCCGTGCCTCACCATACCCGCTGGCTGCAGGCGATGGACGACTCGCTGCAGGAGTACTTGCGCGAAACGGACGGCAAGCAAGGTGAGGTGAAGGTGCTGCGCGGGTAGCCGCCGGCACTGACATCGCGACCAAGTTGTGTGGCACGCGGGGAAGTGCTTTGCGGTGCTGGCCTTCCCCGCGTATCATTTGCGACAAAGTTGGTCGGAGATTGTTATGGCGCTTTACAGTGCTGGCGTCGAATACGGCATCCATTGCCTGTTGTACCTGGTGGGCGAGCGCGGTGACACGCGTGAGTCCAGCGTGCGCGACCTGGCTGAGCTGCAAGGTGTGCCTCAGGAATACCTGGCCAAGGTTTTCACCAAACTGGCCCGCGCCGGGCTGGTGGCTGCCACCGAAGGCGTGCGCGGTGGCTTCCGCCTGGCGCGGCCGTCGGACGAAATCACCGTACTGGATATCGTCAATGCTATTGACGGGCCCAAGGCTATTTTCGACTGCCGCGAGATTCGCGAGCGTTGCACGCTGTTCGAAGGTTCGCCGCCCGCTTGGGCGACTGAAGGCACCTGTGCGATTCATGCCGTGATGCTGGGGGCGCAGAAGCGCATGGAAGAGGCGTTGGCGCAGCAGACCATCCTCGACCTGGCGCGGCGCTTCGGGCGCAAGGCACCGGCGGCGTTTGGGCAGCGGGTGAATGAGTGGATGGGTGAGCGGCGTGATGGCAAGAGCGGGGGGGATATCCCGGTCGGTCAGCTGTAGGGCGCGCTCAGATTCAGTACGAACTGTCTGCAAACTGGCTTCTCACCGATGCACAACCTCTGTATTGAGTTGCGAATCGGTGGGAGGCCTGTTCGGCGCAGTTGGGGCCTGATGCAGCCTTTACTCTTCTGGAGTAAAAACTCGGCGCCTTCGCAGTTCTGATCGGGTATTCCCTGTCAAATTTTATTGGCAGGTAACTTCATCCAGAGGTTCAATTTTATTTCTGATGCACGGCAGGCGACGTAGTCGTAGACTTTATATTGGTGGCCGGCGGTTTCGAGTGTGTTGAAGGCGTCTTCGAGTGTGTGGGAGCCGGTGTTAGGTTTGAGAACCAGTATGTCGACATTATGCTTCTCCACGAGGTCCCACAGATTCGTGTGGTTGTATTTTTCAAAATGGTCAATCACGTAGTTAGATGTATAGTGGCCGCCGGGTACGGTTTTGGTTATATTACCTGTTCCTGCAGCTACTTTTCCTAATCCAACATCTCGAGAGACAATGTTTGTTCTCCGGATGTATGCGATGTCAGTGTTTGCCGTGCCAGTTGCGGGGGCGTAATGATTAAGTTGGGAATTGGACGGGATTTCTACTTTCCCTCCTCTGATTGCATTTTTCCCGTGGAATGACATGACCACTCTGTCTGATGGATGATAGGTCCTGCGGTACAAGTCATAGTCGCCTAGACTATCTACCGTCACTACGTGAGGCACATGCAACGTGCGGGGTGCAGCGACATTGGCAGGTGGAGTAGCGGGCCGGCTGGCGTTGAGCAAGTCTCTTTGTTTTTTCGTTACACGTCCAGGTATTGTATTTACCGGCATTTTCGACACTGTAACAATACGGTATTTGATACAACTGCTAAGGCTCTCGAAACCACTGCCCATGCGCTGTGAGAGTGAGGTGGACAGTCTTGACAACTTCTTGAACGCAGAAGTACGTAATAGCTGTAGTCCCTTAAGGCCTTTGCTGGCCCCTTTCATCAGTAAATTGCCAAGTTTCGCCAGGCCTCTGCCGGAGCCGTCGAACACAGTAGCTGCCGCGCTTGCCCAGCCCAGTTTCGACGATAAGCTGGGGTTGCGCTGTCGCAACGAAAGTTCCGCTGCTCCCAGGGAGAACGCCACAGCGGCAACGGCAAATAACAGACCCCCAAGCAAGCCGCCTGTCATGACTGAGCCGATGACAGCCAGCACAAAAAAGCCAGCCAGCAGCAGCCATTCCCACAACGCTGCAGGTTCATGATGGGGCGGGGTCGTTTCTCGGATCATCTCATCCAGTGAGGCTAGCTGCGTCGCTTGTTCTCGGCGGCTCACCATGATGTGCCCACTGGGATCATGCCAGTTGACAGGGTCACGCCCTGCGCAATACGCCCGATCGTTCAGACCACCTTCGTCAAATGGGCTCAGGTTGTCGCCCTGAAAAAAGGCCTGGAACTTGGGGTCGTACACGCGGTAGCCGTTACCCAGGTGGTAGGCGCCGGTTACCGGGTCGACGCGCTGACCGTTATAGCCCAAACCGCAATTGAGCGCATTAAGCTGATCCAGTGGCGCTTCGCCCCAAGGCGTGAAGCCTACCGACTGGCTTTGCCAGTTGCCGCTGGCATCGACCGAATACTCTTCGGCGCCACCGTTTTGTGGGTCTGGCAATAGGAAAAGGGTGTGCGTCGCAGGGGTCGCCTGGCCCATTTCTCGACACTGCACCACCAGCCCGGCCTCTTCATCGAGCACCCGGTGCCGCACAGGTTTGCTCTGCGCATCCAGCCACATTTCCCCACACAGCAGGTCGCCTTTGTATTGCATGACCCGGCGTTGTTTATTGGCTTCATCCCATTGAGAGGCCAGGCGACCGATGTGATCATATTCATAGCTTGCGAGGAGCTTACCATCACTGCCTCCAGTCACCGACTGCAGTTGCCCTTCAGGCGTGTAGGCGAATTGCTGTCCTGAGACGTCAGTCGTGAGGTTGCCATTGGTGTCACTGACAAGTTCGAGGATGGTTGAGGTGCTTTGTGTTGCCCCCTTCGGCGTCCTCGCCACCGTGACCTTCGTGCGTAGGGTGGGTTGCAGCTTATTGTCGTACGCGTAGGTGCGCTTCTCGCTTGCGCCGTCGTTATAGGCCGTGGTGCAGGTCAGCAGGTTGCCAAGCGCATCATAGGTGTAGGCCTGATTCTTGATGCTGTTCTTGTCCCTGTCTTGAATCTCGTAGCCTGTGACTGCCGTCACGCTCCAGCTTTTGAGTTCGTTGCGGTAGGTTTCGTAGGTGAAGGTTTCGGTACGCGTGGCCGAGCTTTCACCGTTGCGGTACCACGTTTTGCTCAAGAGCTGCCCGGTTCGCGACCACGTTTGGTCATAGCGGCTTTTGATCACGCCATCCAGGCGGTAAGTCCGCTGGGTTTCCCGGCCAAAGCTATCGTAAGCAAGGTCAACCAGCAGGTTTGTACCATTGCGCCGGTCGCTTACGAGCAATTGTTCAAGCTCGCCTTGCCCGGCATAGCGATAGCAATAGTCCAGGCCCGAGCGGCGTACCCGCGTACGTCGGTTCTGCCCATCGTGCCAAGCGCGGCTGACGATACCGTTGTTCAAGGCAGTTCGGTCGATAGTGCCACGCAGCGAATGCTGAACACGTTCCTGCTGCCGCATGCCTCGAAGCGTTCGGGTTGTCAGTATCTGCCCTAGCAGAAGAGGCGAAACGCTTTCGGTGCTGATCAGACTTTGCTGGTTGGGTTCGGTTGCGAGGCGCTCGGCCTTGATGCCCTGCGTGATTTCGTTGTAAGTGAATGTTTTAATCAGCACTTTGGCTGCGGCGTTCTTACCCTTGACGAACCAAGACACACTGGTGCCGTCGGCGCTGCTTTTATTCGTTACTTCAGTGCCATCAGGGCGTTGATAGCCACCTACCTTGAATGTGAACATCTGCGGTGAGCTGCTGGCATTGCCTTCATTCGTTACTTCAGTGCCATCAGGGCGTTGATAGCTGCTTCTCTTGAACGTGATCGTCGGCGCCGAGTCGCCGGCGCCCACCGTCCTGGAAACGATATCGCCGCCGTGCAAAGTTTGTTCAGCCAGTTGCTGCTCTTGGCCTGATTTGGCTTTGATGGTGACCTGGGTGGCAATGGTGCTGAGCCCTTCGTAAGCCCATTTGACCACCGTGTCATCGGGGCCGGTAGTCTGGGTTCGCCGCCCAAGCTCGTCATAGGCAAATGTCCATTCCCGGCTAACGGTGCCTACTTTTTCAGTGACCTTGTCGCATAGGCCGCGAGCATTGATTTGCTGCTTTCTACTCAGGCCTATGGCCTCCAGTTGTTTGCTCGTCGCGTTCCAGACTTTATGGCTGAGGGCGAGTGTGACCTTGCCGTCGGTGTGGTTACTCTGTGTGTCTTCGACGCTGTGCAGAGGGCCTCGCAGCAGGGTGCCAACGATAGTTTCGGTACGCTTACTCTGCGTGCCGTTTGCCTCCACCTTGTCGCCCTGCGCCTCGGCTTCCCAGAACCAGTCCCGCAAGGTGCCTGGCAAGCTCACGCCGTCGTTGCGAACGCACAAGCCCCCAGGGTGGTAGTCGTAAATGCACTGGTGCTGCGGCTCACCGTCTGCGCCGTAGGCGATTTCTTCAAGGCATACGTAGTTCTGTGCCGAATCGTCATCGCCTGCCTGGCGCTGCAGTTCACGCCGAACGGGGCGTTGCAGGCCATCGAGCAAGGTGCGCCCTTTGCGGCCATCCGGGCCGAAGGTGACGATCCAGGTGCCGTTGCCTGTCTCTACCCATTGCTGTTCGGTTTTCGCCAGGGCCTCGCCATTTGCCTCTTGCGAGGTGTATTTATTGGAATTCCAGGCATAGGTAGTGCTGGTCAGCAAACGGTCTCGTGCGTCATAGGTGTGGTAAGCCATCGATGTTGGCCTGCCCAGCTCGTCTTGATCCGTCTCGGCTAGCACGCGGTCGCTGCGCGCGGAGCGAATGTGCTGGGCCACGGTAGCTGTGAGGTTCAGCTCGCCGTGCTTGAAGGGCGACTCGCTCTTTACCCGCAATTTGCCACTTGCGGTTGTGGTGGTTTCAGTCAGGGTGCGCGTCTGCCGGGCAGTATTGTTCTTGTACCAACGGGTCGAAGTCGTTTCGGTCTGCGTTTCTGCGCCGGTCTTGGTGTGGGTCACCTGCTGCAAGTCGACCACCAGCCCTTGGCGCCCCGTCGCAGTGGTGAGGGTCCACGGTGTAGTCGAAAAGTCGACCGTAACGCCTTCCAGGCTCAGCACCATGTCGGGCATCAAGACGCCGTGGCTGTCGGTGCTGGCGTTTGCATAACCGAACAGGGTCACGTTCATTTCCGACGTGCTGCCGTCGGGGAACTTCAAATAGCTGCATTGCGCAAGCAAGGGCGGGGTGCTGGTATCGGGGATCGTCGGGCAGGACAGCGACTGGATGGGGATAGCGGCCTCATCCTTTTCCAGTTTGAGCCCTCTCACCAGCGCCGTCAGCGTAGGCACCTTGTCGCTACGATCAGGTTTTGCCGTGCTGGCCGTTACCGGGTAGTAGCACAGGTGAGTGGTTTGCCCATCGTCAGCGCCGATCTGGGAAAGCAGCCCTGAATCCGCATCGTAAGTGAAGTGCGAGGTTTCACTTACCGTTCTGACCGGTGTAAATGGATCAGTACTGATAGTTGCCTTGGCATCGGTATTCATGAGCGGCTTTCCTCCAATGAGTTTTCGGCAGTACTGTTCACGGGCGCAGCGGGCTGCGCCCTGACGTTCAGATCTTCAGTGGTTACCGTCGTGCTGATGGGCTGTGTGGCCAGGCGGAATTTTAAGATCGCGCTGCCAGAGGTCGACGGTTTACTCGGCCTGGATATCGCCATCGACTGCCGTGTGGGTATCCAGGTGCACGAAGTTACTGGAGGTGACTCGCGCAGCTGTTCGCGGAAAAAGGCAGGCCATTTGTCCCGTGTGTTGTTCTCGCCGAATTTGAAACCTAACCGTGGGCCTACCGGCAGACCGGTATCATCGTCATGCACGCAGAGGTAGCGATCGGCGGACGCGGACATGTCCCCCACCGTCAAGCCAGTGTTGCAGCGGCGCCATTCCATAGTGCGACTCCATCGAGTGAGGGCCTGGCACAATTTGGACATGGCCTGCAGTCAGCCAACAACTGACAAAAATGCTAGTTTTCAGGCCCCGCGCACGGGAGTAATCTCGAGGCCCATGGGGGACACTACAACCCTGCGCGTGCTTCATGTTGCCGCCGATAAGCCCCCGGCTGCACCCCCACCGCCTTGGCAAACGCCCGGGTAAACGCCGCCACAGACTGATACCCCACCTGCGCACCTACCTGCTCAACGGTGTTCCCTGCCTGCAGCAGCTGGCACGCATGGCGCATGCGCAAGGCCAGCAGCACCTGCCCCGGTGACTGCCCGGCCAGTTCGTTGAAACGCTTGAAAAACGCCGAGCGCGACAACCCCGTGCAAGCCGCCATGCTCTCCAGCGTCCACGCCTGCCCAGGCTGTTCGATCAGTTGCGCCAGCAACGCGGCAAACGCGGGCTGCCGGGCCAGGGCCACAAGCCCGCCAAGGGGCTGTCCGGCATGCACTTGCTGGCGTAAAACGTACAGGAACAACAAGTGCGTCAGCCGCTCCAGCAAGGTCTGCGATGGGGCTGGCGGGCGCTCGCATTCTTCCAGGATCAGCCCGAACAGCGCTCGCGCCGCATGCCCGGCAGGCTCGTCGGCGCGCAACAGAATCCAGTCGGCCAAGCCCTCGACGATCAGTGACGACAGCCCCGGGCGGAAGTGAAAGAACCCGCACACCAAGCCCACGCCATCGCCGGCATGGGCATCCAGGGCCTGCATGGCCTGGCGCGGCTGGTTGCAGGCGCTTGCCGGGTCGTGGTCGCTGGACAACCGATAAGCCAGGTCGCGCAGCAAAAACACCGCATCGCCGGCCTCCAGCCGCAGCGCCTCGGCCTCGCCATCAATGTGCAGCCAGCAATGGCCCTGCACCACCAGGTGGAAGCTGGCCCGCCCCATGCCCTGGGTGCTGGCGTGCCAGCCACCGCAATAGCGGCCGACATGAAACAGGCTGGCATCGAGCTCCAGGCCTTCTAATAACCAATCGACAAGGTGGCTGGACGAAATCATCTAATGCAAAGACTCAGGAGCAAGGAAAGGCGACTGATGAATATGGAGGCGAATTCTTATAACCAACAGACTGTAAGGACACCCACCACAGGAGACCACTCCATGTCCTCGCGCATTACTTTACACACTCTGCAGAGCGCCCCGGAAGCGGCCCGTCCATTCCTCGAAAACGCCCAGAAGAATTCCGGCTTCATCCCCAACCTGCTGGGCGTGCTGGCCAACGCCCCGGCCGCCCTGGAAACGTACGTGACCGTGTCGGCGCTCAATGGCAAGTCCGAGCTGACCCTGGCCGAGCGAGAGGTGGTGCAGCTGATTGCCGCTACCCAGCATGGCTGTGATTTCTGCGTCGCCGGCCACACTGCGGTGGCCTTGAACAAGGCCAAGCTGCCCCAGGCCGTGGTCGACGCGCTGCGCGCCCGTGGCGAACTGCCCGATGCCCGCTACGAAACCCTGGCCGCATTTGCCCGTGAAGTGATCGCCACCCGTGGCAACGTCAGCGAGCCCACCTTCCAGGCATTTCGCGATGCCGGCTTCAGCGAAGGCAACGCCCTGGAGGTGATTCTTGGCGTGAGCCTCGCAACCTTGTGCAACTTTGCTAATGTCTTCGCCCAGACACCGCTCAACGACGAACTCAGCAAGTACCGCTGGCAGCCGTCTGCGTAAGCCAAGTGTGGTGCCGGCCACGCCGGCGTTTTCAAAGGAGTAGAGACATGCTTGATCCCGCATTTCGGCAATGGCTGGATGCCAACGCCGAGGCAATCGACCAGGGCGTGTGCGACCCGCACCTGGTCCTGGCGCACATCGCCGAAGCGCAAGTGCTGCGCATCGGCGTCGATGCGGCGCTGGGTGGCACGGGCGGGCAGGTGACCGACGCGGTCGAAGCGATCGCGGCCATTGCCAGCCGTTCATTGGCGGCGGCGTTCGTCTGCTGGGGCCAGCGCGCCTTCATCGAATACCTGCTGCAAAGCCCCAACCAGCCGCTGCGCGAGCGCCTGTTGCCACGCCTGTTGACGGGTGAGCTGGCCGGTGCAACCGGGCTGTCCAATGCCATGAAGTTTCTCTCCGGCATCGAGAGCCTGCAGGTGCGAGGCCGCCAGAGCCGCGACGGGTGGCAGCTTGAAGGCCGGCTGCATTGGGTGACCAACCTGCGCAAGAGTGGTTTTGTGGTGGCGGCAGCCATCGAAGGTGAGGCCGAAGGGGCACCGTTCGTGGTGGCCATTCCGTCCGAGGCGCAAGGGTTGGAGCGCTCGGACGACCTGCAACTGATGGGGCTGCAATCGAGCAATACTGCCGCGCTGGCGTTCCACCAGGTTGAGCTGGGCCGCGAGTGGCTGCTGCACGAGAATGCCCGCGCGTTCCTGCCCAAGGTGCGCCCGGCCTTCCTGGCACTGCAATGCGGCATGGCCATCGGCTTGGCCCGGCGGGCACTGGATGAGGTGGCGGAACACCTGCAAGGCCGTGGCTCGTTCCTCGACGAGGCCGGCCAGGTGCTGAAGACGCGCCTGGAAAACACCGTGAGCGAACTCAAGCAGGGCCTGCTCGACGAGCGCTTCCTGCAGCAGCCGGGGGCGCTGTTCAAACTGCGCATCACCCTCGCCGAATGCGCTGCCGACGCGGTGCAGCTGGAGCTGCAGGCCAGTGGTGGCAAGGCCTACCTGAGCGAGTATGGCGAAGGCTTCGCCCGCCGTTGGCGCGAGTCGGCGTTCGTGCCGATCGTGACGCCGAGCCTGGTGCAACTGCGCGCCGAACTGCAACGCCAGGCGGGCGCCGCATGAGCGAGGTACTGCTCGACGCCCGCGCCATCAGCCTGGGCTACCCCCGCGAAGGGGGCTGGCAAGAGGTGCTGGCACAGTTCGACCTGCAGCTGGCGCCGGGCGAGGTGGTGACCATCCTGGGCCCCAGTGGTGTCGGCAAGTCCAGCCTGTTGCGGGTGCTGGCGGGCTTGCAGGCGCCGCGTGGCGGTAGCGTGACGCTGCGCGGCGAGCCGCTGCAAGGGCCGCATCCGCGCCTGGCGGTGGCCTTCCAGGACCCCAGCCTGCTGCCCTGGTTGAGCCTTGAGAAGAACGTCGCCTTCGGCCTGGACTTCGCCCGCCAGCCCAAATTGGCGGCCAGCGAGCGGCGTGCGCGCATCGACCATGCGATTGCCGCCGTGGGCCTGGCCCATGCGCGCAACCAGTACCCGGCGCAGTTGTCCGGTGGCATGGCCCAACGCACCGCGCTGGCCCGCTGCCTGGCACGCCAACCTGAAGTGCTGTTGCTTGACGAGCCGTTTGGCGCCCTCGACGAGGTGACCCGGGCCGACATGCAGCAACTGCTGCTGCAACTGATCGCCACCCACAATACTGCGGCGGTGCTGATCACCCACGATATCGACGAAGCCCTGCTGCTGTCCGACCGGGTCCTGCTACTGGGCAACCACCCAGCGCATATCCTCGGCCAGTGGTGTATCGACCTGCCGCAGCCGCGCACGCACCGGGTCGATGAACTGGGCGCCCTGCGCATCGAGATCGTCAAAACCCTTCGGCGGGCAAGCCGCACAGTCGAACCTTCCCCCACCCCCTTGCCCTCGGAGGCTGTCCATGTGCATGGATGACTGCTGTTCTGCTTCGTCGCGTCGCGACTTTCTCAAGCTTGGCGCCATGCTCACTGCCGCCGGTGCCTTGCCGTTGCTGTCGAGCTTGCAAGCCCGCGCCGCCGCCGAACCGGACGCGCCGGTGCGCATCGGCTACTTGCCGATCACCGACGCCACGCCGTTGCTGGTGGCGCACAACAATGGCCTGTTCGAGGCCGAAGGCATCAAGGCCGAGCGCCCGGTGCTGCTGCGCAGTTGGGCGCAGGTGATCGAGGCGTTCATCTCCGGCCAGGTCAACGTGATCCACCTGTTGTCGCCAATGACCGTGTGGGCGCGCTACGCCAGCAAGGTGCCGGCCAAGGTCGTGGCCTGGAACCATGTCGGCGGTTCGGGCCTGACCGTGGCGCCCGACATCACCGACATGAAGCAACTGGGCGGCAAGACCGTCGCCATCCCGTTCTGGTACTCGATCCACAACGTCGTGCTGCAGCAGATGCTCAACGACAACGGCCTGACCCCGGTGTCCAAACCGGTCAATACGCAGCTTGCGGCCAACGAAGTCAACCTGCTGGTGCTGCCGCCGTCCGACATGCCACCGGCACTGGCCAGCAAGCGTATCGCTGGTTATATCGTCGCCGAACCGTTCAACGCCCTGGCCGAAAACCTCAAGGTTGGCCGTGTGCAGCGGTTTACCGGCGATGTCTGGCGCAACCACGCCTGCTGCGTGGTGTTCATGCACGAGCACGACCTCAACAACCGCCCGGAGTGGTCGCAGAAGGTGGTCAACGCCATCGTCAAGGCCCAGCAATGGACCCGCGAGCACCGCGCCGAAGCCGCCGCGTTGTTGTCCAAGGCCGGCCCCAACAAGTACACCCCGCACGAGCCTGCGGTGCTGAGCAAAGTCCTGGCCCCAGCCGCCGAGGACCGCGCAGCCTATATCGCCAGTGGTGCGATCCAGCACCAGCAATGGGACGAGCGGCGTATCGACTTCCAGCCTTACCCGTTCCCCAGCTACACCGAGGAGCTGGTCAAGCGCCTGCAGCGCACGTTGATCGAAGGCGACAGTGGTTTTCTCGCAGGCCTGGACCCGGCGCAAACCGCCCGCGACCTGGTCGACGACCGCTTCGTGCGCAACGCCATCGCGGCCGTTGGCGGGCCATCGGTGTTCGGTATTGCCGACAGTTTCGAGCGTAGCGAGGAGTTCGCGGTCTGATGGGCAAGCATGTGGTTCATACCGGCCTGGGCTTGGCCGGGCTGTTGCTGTTGCTGCTGGCGTGGTGGGCGGGTGTGGCGCTGTTTGGCGAGGCCGACGGCCTGTCGGCGCGCTTCTCGCCCGAGGCCACCCTGGCCAGCCTGGTCGAGCTGTTGGGGCAGGGCGAGGTCTACGGCCACGTGTGGGTCAGCCTCAAGCGTATTTTGATCGGGCTGCTGCTGGCGCTGTTGATCGGCGTACCCCTCGGTTTGCTGGTAGGCAGCTACCGGCACCTGGAGGCGGCGACCACGCCGGCCTTTCAGTTTCTGCGGATGATTTCGCCGCTGTCGTGGATGCCGGTGGTGGTGATGCTGATGGGGGTGGGCGACCAGCCGATCTATTTCCTGCTGGCTTTCGCCGCGCTGTGGCCGATTCTGCTCAACACCGTTGCGGGCGTGCGCCAGCTCGACCCGCGCTGGTTGCAACTGAGCCGCAGCTTGAGTGCCACGCGCTGGGAGACGTTGTGCAAGGTGATTGTGCCGGGGGTGATCGGCCATGTGCTGACCGGTGTGCGCCTGGCCATCGGCATCCTGTGGATCGTGCTAGTGCCGTGCGAGATGCTGGGGGTCAGTGCGGGGTTGGGGTATTTCATTCTCGACACCCGCGACCGGCTGGCGTATTCGGAGCTGATGGCGATGGTGCTGCTGATCGGCGTGCTGGGCTTCATGCTCGATGCCCTGGCGCGTGGCTTGCATCGGCGCTGGGTGCATGGCTGAAAACAGGAGGGGCCGCTGTGCGGCCCCCCCGTATCAATGCACGGTCTTGCGCTGCCTTACACAGGCCTGCGCCTGAACAGCCAGCTCGTCCAGCCGCTCGTCGCGCATCTGCTCGGCCTCGATCATCGCATCCTCGCCCTGCTGGTTGAGCAGGTAGGTATGGATCTGATGTACCTCGGTGGTCTGGTAGATCGGCCCGATATCCAGCCGGCCAATCAACGCCCCGCTGGCTTGCCCGGTGCTGCTCATCAGCACCTGCGGCCCGTTGGCCGCCACCACCTGCATGCCCATCGCTTCGAACCACGGTACCTGGCCGGCAAAGGTGTTCAATTCGACGCAGGCATGGCGGGCCTGCAAATCACCCAGCAGGGCGCGGGCGATACCTTGGCGGCGATGGCTGGCGCGCACGGCGAGAAATGCCAGCGCGCAGGTGTCCGGGTCGTCATCGGCCGGCAACGCCAGGGCAAAGCCGAGCAATTGGTCAGGGGCCTCGGCATCCAGCGCCAAGGTCAGCGTCACCGACAGGCCACCGGTACCGTCCATGGCCTGCAGGTACTGGTGCACCTCCATCCCGACACCGTACTGGTACAGCGGATACAGCGGGTTGTCGGCAAGAATGGCAACGCTGCTCAATTCGCCGACGTGGTTGATCACCAGCTCACGGATCTGGTTCTGGAAAGACTCGGGCGGCACGCTGTCGAGGCGGCTCAGGATGAACATCGGGGGGCAGGCTCCGGCGGGTAGGAATACAACCCGCGCCTGGCTGACGCGGGTACTACAGTCTAACCGGTTTTGCCGAATCAGCCTTGCGCGTGTAGCGCCGCGAGCATCAGCTCGAGGTTTTGTACCGCCGCACCAGAGGCGCCCTTGCCAAGGTTGTCGAACACCGCAGTCAGCAGTACCTGGCCATGCTCCGGGTTGGCGTACAGCGCCAGGCGCAGGTCATTGCTGTCGTTCAGTGCTTCGGGGTCGAGCGCCGCCGCCGGGCCTTGCTGATGCAGGGGCATCAGTTGCACGTGGCGAGCCCCTTCATAGTGCTGTTGCAGGCAGGCATGCAGCTGTTCGGCGCTGGCCTGGCCGGGCAGCAAGCGCAGTTGCAGCGGGATGCTGAGGACGATGCCCTGGCGATAGGCGCCGTAGCCGGGCATGAACACCGGCCGCGCCGACAGCCCGGCGTGCTGCTGGATCTCCGGCACATGCTTGTGCGCCAGCTCCAGGCCATACAGTTGCAAGGTCGGGGTTTTCTCGGTACCTGGCTGCTCATGGCGCTCGACCGCCGCGCGGCCGCCGCCGGAGTAACCCGAGATGGCATGAATGCTCAGTGGGTAATCGGTTGGCAGCAGCCCGGCGCTGACCAACGGGCGCAGCAAGGCGATTGCACCGGTGGGGTAGCAGCCAGGGTTGCTGACACGTTTGCTGTGGGCGATACGTTCGGCTTGCTGTTCATCCAGTTCTGGCAGGCCATAGACCCAACCTGGGCTGGTGCGGTGGGCGGAACTGGCGTCGATAACCCGTACCTGCGGGTTATGGATCGCCGCCACGGCTTCGCGCGCTGCGTCATCGGGCAGGCAGAGCACGGCGATGTCGGCGCTATTGATCGCTTCGGCGCGGCGTTGTGGGTGCTTGCGCTCGGCTTCGGGCAGGGTCAGCAGGCGCAAGTCGCTACGCCCGTGCAGGCGGGCGTGAATCTGCAGGCCAGTGGTGCCTTGGTCACCGTCGATGAAGACAACAGGGGTGTGCATGGTCGGGGTCCGGTCGGGGGAGAGATGGCCTATGCTCGCCTGCGGCTGGACTAAAGGAAATTTGAATATCATGATGCTGATGTTCATTTTTACTGAAGCTAGCCATGCGCGAAATCAGCCTTGACCGCCTCCGCACCCTGGTCGAAATCTCCGACCTGGGTTCTTTTGCCGAGGCCGCACGCCGGCTCAACCTGGCCCCGCCCACCATCAGCCTGCACGTGGCCGAGCTGGAGGCGCGGGTGGGTGCCCCCTTGCTCACCCGTAACCGTGGCCAGGTGCGCCCTACG
The DNA here is from genome assembly GCF_014269105.1 of Pseudomonas sp. SWRI77. NCBI lineage: Bacteria > Pseudomonadati > Pseudomonadota > Gammaproteobacteria > Pseudomonadales > Pseudomonadaceae > Pseudomonas > Pseudomonas sp. SWRI77. Next base: position 54,262 of record NZ_JABWRV010000019.1, read on the forward strand.
GCCATTGGTGAGACGTTACTGGCCCGCGCCCGACGCCTACTGGCCGACGCCGACCTGGCCCTGGAAGAGGTTCGCCGTCAGGTCGAGGGCCTGACCGGCCGGGTACGCCTGGGCGCCTCGACCGGCGCCATCGCCCACCTGTTGCCCAAGGCGCTGGAACACTTGCGTGTGGCTCACCCGGGGATCGACGTGCAGGTCCAGGTGCTGACCTCCCAGGCGTCACTGGCGCGACTGCGCGAGGGGGCTCTGGACATTGGCCTGGTGGCCTTGCCGCAAGTTGCGGGCAAAGGGCTGAAGGTCACCCCTTGGCGGCGCGACCCGATCCTGGCCTACGTGCCGGCCGACTGGCAGCCACCGGCCAAGGTAACGCCGGCATGGTTGGCGCGGCGGGCGTTGATTCTGAATGACAGCAGCACGCAGTTGTCGCGGGTGACAGGGGAGTGGTTCGCGGCGGCGGGGTTGTTCCCCGCACCGCGCATCGAGCTGAACTACAACGATGCGATCAAGAGCCTGGTGGGGGCGGGGTACGGTGCGACGTTGCTGCCGCAGGAGGGCGACGCGGCGGAGCTGGACCGGCGTATTGCCCGCCGGCCGTTGCGCCCGGGGTTGTGGCGGCAGTTGGGGATTGCCTGCCGAGAGGGGCAGGTCGAGCGGGCCACGGGGTATGTGCTGGAGGCGCTGGAGCGGTTGTTGTAGGGCACCTGCTGTAACAAGGGCCCTGGCAGTCCCGTAGGTCTTGGGAAAGCATTAGGGCTGGCGGCGGGTGCATGCCTTGATGCTTTCAGCGCCTGTGAGATCGAGCGCCGCGCGGGCGGCGCTCGATCTCACCGGCGCTAAAACTCCCAAGGCATGCACCTTCCACCCCTAACGCCTAACCAACCTCAGAACCAGCGGTCGTTCTTCTTCCGCCCGCGGGTCAGCGCCGGCATGATCAACCCCACCAACAAACCCGCGCCCGCAATGCTGCCGCCATACACCATATAGCGCATCATCACCTGCTTGTTCTCGTCCCCCAGGCGCGCCTGGGTGTCGCGCAGGGTCGACTGGCTCTGGTCCAGCTGCTCATTCAGCGCCTGGTTGCGCGCCTCCAGCTCATCGATCAATTGCTTGCGTGAATCCAGCGTTTCCTGCATGCCCTGCACGCGGTTCTTCCAACTGTCATCGATGCTCTTGAGCTGCCCGGACAGGTCCGCCACTTGGGCATCGAGCTGCGGCAGCCGCTCGCCCTGGCCAGGCACGTCCTGCAGGTCGCTGCTGAGGATCCACACCAGGTCACCATTCTGCCCGCGTACCTGGCTGTAGCTGCCTTGGCTGCCGACCAGAGTCAGCTTTTGCCCAGACTTGAGCGTGCCGACAATGCGGTGGCCATCGGTCGGCCCGCTGCGCACATAGGTACTCAGGCTGTCACTGACCCAGCGCGCATCACTGGCAGGCGTTTCGGCATGCACCGGGGCGGCTAGAGCCACCAGGGCTGCGATCAAGCCGCCGCGCAGGGCTGGGAGGGCGGAAAATGTTGGACGGGAGTCGGGCATGTTGAGTCTTCGCTGAAACAGGACAAAAGTAGGCCCGATGACTGGGCCGATGAACCGGTCGGTGAGTTGACCGTCAGCGAAAGACCGTTTTTATGTAAGCAGGTTCACTACCTGACATCGGAAATGTCTGCAGAATGTTGCAAAAGCCGAGGTGCACGGCCTGTCGCGATGGTGGTTGAAACACCGCGACAGGCGCGTGGCGATCAGCTCTCTGGCTGCGGCACGATGGCCAGTGCATCAGGCTCCGGCCCGGTTTGCCAGCGTGCCTTCTCGCGCCAGTCAGCGGTATCGAGGACGGCTACCTGGTCACCGCCGCTGATGGCCACGTAGACCCGTTTGCCATCCGGCGAGACCACCGCGCCGATGGGCAGGGCTTCGGCACCCAACAGTGTCTTGCGGTACTCGGCGCCTTCCTGAGCCAGGCTGATGCGCTTGATCTCGCGCTTGGCCGCGACGTCGAACACGGCCAGCTCCGCCGACTTGGCGCAGGTGACCAGAGCATGCTTGCCGTCCGGGGTCATGACGACGCGTATCGGAAACAGGCCGGTACGGAGGCGGTCGGTGACCTCCAGGCGTTCGGCATCGACGATCACCACTTCATTGCCTTCGCGATTGCTGACCCACACCTGTGCGCCCGTCTGGGTCACCGCAACGCCCTCGCTGCCGTTGCCGGTGGGGATGTCGGCGATCTTCTTCTTGTGCAGCAAGTCGATGACCGACAACGTGCCGGAGTCTACATGGGTCACGTAGGCGCGGTCCGCACCGGGCGACAGGGCAACCATGTGCGGCTTGCCGCCGCCGACGTCGATGCGGTCGAGGACCTGGCCCTGGGCCAGGTCGACAATCAGCAAGCGCTCGCTGTCCTCGGTGGTAACCACCACCCGCTGGCTGTCTGGCAGGAAGCGGATGCCGTGGGGGCGCGAGTCCTTGCCCAGGTCGATAGTGCGCACCACGCTGCGTGACGGCCAGTCGATCACGCTCAGGCTGTTGTTGGCGGTGCCGTGGGCGCCATAGTTGCCCACCACGGCCAAGCGGCCATTGCTGGCAACTACCACCTCGTGCGGGCCGGTGCCCACGGGTAGGCGGACCAGTTCCTTGCCGTTGCTGATGTCCAGTGCCGAGACACTGGCATCGGCCTTGTTGCCCACCAGCAGCACATCCTGCGCCTGAACCAGCGACGCGCAGGCCAGTAGTGCGCCAGCCAAGGCCAGGTTACGGATGCGGAGGGCGATCGGGTTGTAAGGGTAGGGCATGTCCAGTCTCCTTTGGATTACAGTCCATGTTGCATGCTCATAGGGTGTGACCGGGGCAGGGTGGCAAGGGTTTCGTTTTTTTGCCGCGCCACGCTCACGATCTAGACTGAAGGGTTCACACCTGTTCATGGAGCTACACCATGACTGCCAAGAATACGGTTTGCCTCTGGTACAACAATGATGCCGAGGAGGCGGCGAACTTCTACGCCGCGACCTTCCCCGACAGCCGCGTGGTGGCGGTTCACCAAGCCCCCAGTGATTACCCGTCGGGCAAGGCGGGTGATGTGATCACCGTCGACTTCACCGTGATGGGCGTGCCCTGCGTAGGGCTTAACGGCGGCACGGCGTTCAAGCACAGCGAAGCGTTCTCGTTCCAGGTCAGCACCGAAGACCAGGCCGAGACTGACCGCCTGTGGAACGCCATCGTCAGCAATGGCGGCGAAGAGAGCGTCTGCGGCTGGTGCAAGGACCGATGGGGGGTATCGTGGCAGATCTGCCCGCGCATCCTGATCGAGGCCCTCGGCAACCCTGACCGGGCGGCGGCCAAGCGGGCCTTCGAGGCCATGATGGAAATGGGCAAGATCGATGTCGCCGGGATCGAGGCGGCCTTGAAGGGCTGACGGCGAGCAACCCAGGGGCCGACAGGCGGCCCCTGGGTTGCTGCTTAGTCGTTCAACTCCACGTCGGCCTGGGGTTGTGTCTGCTTGGTCGCAGACTTCTTCTCCTGCACCACGATGTAGAACTCCTCGCCATGTTTCACCGCGCCATACAGCACGGCCTTTTCGATCAGCTCGGTACCCCGCAGATGCCGCAGCATCATCGGGTCCTTGCGCAGGTCGCGGTACAGCGCCAGGCACAACAGCACCATCACTACGACAAACGGCAGCGCCACCACGATCGTCAGGTTCTGCAACCCCGTCAGTGCCTCGCCGGGGTTGCTGGGGTCGCCGATCGCCAACATGACCGCCGCCACCGTGCCGGTCAGCGCCCCCCAGAAGATCACGGTGCGCCGCGACGGCGCGGTGGTGCCGTGTTCCGACAGGGTGCCCATGACCAGTGAGGCGGCATCGGCGCCGGAGACGAAGAAGATGCCCACCAGGATCATCACCAGCACCGAGGTCAACGAGGCCAGCGGGTAGCTGTCCAGCAACTGATAGAGCGCGTGGTTGCTGTTGACGGCGCCATTGACCAGCGCGAAGCTGCCCTCGCGCAGGGCATCGATCGCCGCACCGCCGAAAATGGTGAACCACACCAGGCTGACCAGGCTCGGTACCAGCAGCACCCCGGTGACGAACTGGCGAATGGTGCGGCCGCGGCTGATGCGGGCAATGAACATGCCGACGAAAGGCGTCCAGGAAATCCACCAGGCCCAATAGAACACGGTCCAGCCGGCCAGCCAGCTGTCCATCTGCTCACCGCCGCTGGCGTTGGTGCGTGCCATCATTTCTGGCAGCAGCTTGATGTAGATGCCGATCGAGGTGGGCAGCAGGTTGAGCATCAACAGCGTCGGGCCGACCAGGAAGACGAAGGCCGCCAGCACCAGTGCCAGCACCATGTTGGTGTTGGACAACCACTGGATACCCTTGCCAATGCCGGACACTGCGGAGGTGACGAAGGCAATGGTCAGCAAGGTGATGATCGAGATGTAGAACAGCTTGCCGGGGCTCTCGATCCAGCCGTTGTATTCCAGGCCGCCGGCGATTTGCAGGGCGCCCAGGCCGAGCGAGGCGGCAGAGCCGAACAGCGTGGCGAAAATCGCCATCATGTCGATCACGCGGCCGACGGGGCCGTTGGCGTGCTTGCCGATCAGCGGCCGAAAGGCCGTGGAAATCAATTGCGAACGCCCGCGGCGGAACGTGCCGTAAGCAATCACCAGGCCGACGATGGCGTACATGGCCCAGGGGTGCAGGGTCCAGTGGAACAGCGTGGTGGCCATGGCCACCTGCATCGCCTCGCTCGATTGCCCGGTCGTCGTCCCGGGAGGTGGCGTCACATAGTGCGACAAGGGCTCGGCAACGCCGAAGAACATCAGGCCGATGCCCATGCCGGCGCTGAACATCATGGCCACCCAGGAGACGGTACGGAATTCTGGCGCTTCGCCATCACGCCCCAGCGGGATCCTGCCATAGCGGCTGGCGGCTAGCCACAGCACGAAGATGACGAACACGGTCGAGGTGAGTACGAAGAACCAGCCAAAGTTGAGAATGACCCAGGACTGTGCCGACGACGCGCTGGCGGCAAGGCTGGCCTGGCTGACGAAGCCCCAGATGACGAAGGCAATGGCCAGAATGCTGGTGATGCCGAAGACGATCCAGTCGATCTTGCCCTCCAAGTGCCTGTCCTGGCGTGCCTCGGCGGTTTTCGAGGGGTCCGTAACGCCAAGGTCGAGCGTTTCGGTGATGTGTTCCTTTGCCATGAATAGTGATGCCCCTTTGTGGCTTACCTGCGTATGCAGGCTTGTTGTTGTGGGCTGCCGGGGTCGGTGACGGTCTCGGCGGGAAGTGCAGCTGGCCGAATTATCCTGCTTGGCAAACAGCAGCTCCTGTCCCGATAGCGCCCTGGGGCGTCCACTGAACGACCTGTTTAATACTTTTAGTTCCGGGGGCGATGGCCCTTTCTGCGCCGCGTTCTGGTACCCTGATGGGCATTAACCTGGCCTGCATTCCCGAGCACCGTAGAAGCGGCGTTGCCTGCGGGCCTGGCCTTACCAGGAAACGGAGATTCGTCAATGGCCACTGACCGTGTGAGCCTGATTCATTTCGATAAATTGAGCATGAGCCCGGCTGCTGCCGATCGGTTCCAGACAGCCCTCGACGCGCTGGAAGCGCTCAAGCTGCAGGACCGTTACGTGTACCTCGTTGCTCCTTATCTGGGTGATATCGCCGACGCCTCCGACCGTGAGCAGCTGGCCACGGCCATGGAGCAGGGCATCCGCGTCGTGCATGACCTGTTGGCCGCCAAGTCGATCACCAAGGTGAAGTCCGAAGAGCTGTGCAACGTGTTTGAAAATGCCGCCGAGCGTGTGCGCGCTGAAATGCCGGCCTGAAGGGTGCAATGGCTAAGGACATAGACAACCCCTGCGTTTCGCTATGCCAGCTCAACAGCGAGCTGTGCGTCAGCTGTGGCCGCAGCCGTGAAGAAATCCGCAAGTGGCGTGGCATGAAGCGCCCGGAGAAGATGGCCACCGTGCAGCGGGCGGCCACGCGGATGAAAGCCATCGTCAAGAAGAGCGCGAAGCGGCAGAATGCCGACTGACCTTCGCATGCTGTTATAACCGCGTCCCCTGAACCTTTATCGAGCCTGGAAAATGGATTCTCACTCGCTTCTTGCCTTTACCCTGGTTGCCGCGATCGCCATCGCCAGCCCTGGCCCTGCGACCTTGATGGCGATCAACAACAGCCTGGCCCATGGGCAACGCAGCGCGGTCTGGTCTTCACTGGGCAATGGCTCGGGCCTGTTCTGCCTGTCGGCAGCGGCCATGCTCGGGTTGGGGGCGTTGCTGGCAAGCTCCGAAGTGCTGTTCAACGCCGTCAAGATCATCGGCGCGGGTTACCTGTTCTACCTCGGCGCACGGCAGTTGTTGAAGAAGAGCCCGATGCTGGAGGAGGGCGCCACCGCCGGGGTGGCCAAGGAGCGGCCGACACCGCTCAAGCTGTACAAGTCAGCATTCCTGACGGCGGTGACCAACCCCAAGGCGACCATGTTCTTCACCGCGTTGTTCCCGCAGTTCATCGACCAGGGCGCCGCGTTGCTGCCGCAGTTCCTGATCCTTACCGGGATCTTCGTCGCCTTGTCGCTCATTTCACTGACCCTGTACGCCGCGCTGGCCTCGCGAGCCAAGGGCGTGTTGACCCGGCCGGCGCTTTCGCGCTGGGTGAGCCGGGTCGTGGGCACGACCTTCATCGGCTTTGGTGCGGCGATTCTCACAATCCGTCGACAGTCGGCGTAGGTCTTCGGGCCGCCTGACGACGCGCAGCGGCCCTGGCAACGCCCCGGTCGATGAAAACCCTGGCGGCTGGCTACCGATGGGCCAGACTGTCTACACCACGCGAAGCCAGATGCCCCATGTGCCGAGGGTTGTAGATGATCGAGCGTTGCTTTCGCCACGCCTTGCTGTCGTTGCTGTGCGCGCTGCTGCCCGCGGTTACAGGCGCGCAGGAGGCCTGCCAGCGCCTGACGGCCACCGGTAACCCCGAATACCCCCCTTATTTGTGGCGCGACCCCCATGATCCTCACCAGTTGATCGGTGCCAATGCCGACCTGCTCAAATACTTGGGCAAGCAACTTGGGCTGGAGATCGAAGTGGTTTACGGGGGGCCGTGGTCTCGTGCCCAGGAGCAAGTGCGCACCGGCCGTATCGACCTGCTTGCCGGGTATTTTCTGACCCAGGCACGGCAGCAGCTGATGGACTTCATAAGCCCGGCCTTCCTGCACACGCCCAGCGTGGTCTGGGTACGCCAGCAAGGGGCCTTTGCCTACCATCAATGGGCTGACCTGCAAGGCCGCAAAGGCGGGACCCTGGTCAATAACAGCCACGGCCAGCAGTTCGATGACTATGCCACGGCCAACCTCACGCTCGAAGCGGTGCCCAGTGCCAAGCAGGCTTTCGAGAAGCTGCTGCTCAAGCGCAGTGACTACGTGGTGTTCGAGCACTATCCAGGCATGGCGTTGGCGCAGACGCTGGGCATGCAAGACAGCCTGCAGGTGCTGGACCCGCCGGTGTCCAGCGAAGGCTTGTACCTGGCGCTGTCGCATCAATCACCGTGCAACCAGCCGCAGTTGCGCGAAGACCTGGCACGGGAGATGAAAGCGATCGTTTCCGGCGCATTGCCAGAACAGTTGTTGCGCCAGAACCTGGAGCGCTGGCATCAACAGCACACAGCAGCCATTGTTCAATGACCCATCGGTAAACCGAGGGCCTGAGGGACATCCACGTCCAGTACCACCCCGGCATCGTCAACGGCAACCGTGATACAGGCGTGCGGGTTGTCCAGAATGACCTGCCGGCCGCCCTGGTCACCTTGCAGTTGCGCCAGCGCCGGCCAGAACGCACGGCCGAAAATCACCGGATGCCCGCGCTGACCCTGGTACTGCGGCAACACGATGTGTGCTGCGCTTGCTTGCCGCCAAAGTGTTTGCAAGCTGCCAGGTGCGATCCATGGCATATCCGCCAACAGCACCGCCACCGCCTGGGCCTGTGTCTGCAGCAGCGCCGTCACCCCGGCCGCGAGGCTGGCGCCCATGCCAAGCGCTGCCTGCTCGGCCCGCACGATATGGGCCCGCGGGTCGATACCCAGGTGCTGCGCATCGTCACCCGGCCGTAGCACGACGTGCACTTCTGCGAAATGATCGAATGCGCGCGCCAATGCCGTCGCCAGCAGGGTGTGCCCGGAGGGCAGGCGTGCCAGGCGTTTGTCGCTGCCAAAGCGCTGCGCACGCCCGGCCGCCAGCACCAGCGCGGTGCAGATCACAGGTTGTGCTGGCACGCCTCGGCCTCCCGGGCAAGCTTGGCCTTGGTCACGTTGACTGCCCCAGGCAGGCTCACGTCATTCTTGGCCGCGAGCATCTCGGCCATGACGCTGACGGCGATTTCGGCCGGGGTCTTGCTGCCGATGTAGATGCCGATAGGGCCGTGCAGGCGCTTGAGGGTGGCTTCGGTTTCGCCAAAGTGTTCGATCAGGCGCTCGCGTCGCAACTGGCTGTTGCGCCTGGACCCGATCGCGCCGATGTAGAACGCCGGGCTGTGCAGCGCCTCAAGCAAGGCCAGGTCGTCCAGTTTGGGGTCGTGGCTGACGGCAACGATGGCGCTACGCAGGTCGGGGGCGAAGGCACGCACCACATCGTCCGGCATGCCGGCCAGTTTCGAGACGCCCGCGACGCCCCAGCCGGCCATGTATTCAGGCCGGGGGTCGCACACCGAAACGTTGAAGCCATTGAACAGCGCCATGGTCGCCAGGTACTCGGCCAGCGCGCCGGCGCCGATCAGCAGCACGCGGTAGCCAGGGCCGAGGGTGCTGAGCATGCGCTGGCCATCGAAGCTGAACTGCTCGGGCGTGTTGCAGGCCATGAGCGCGGCTTCGCCGCTGTGCAAGTCCAGTTCACGGCGCACCAGGCTGCCGCTGTCGAGGCAGGCCAGCAGTTGTTCGAGGTGTTCTGCCGAAGGTTCGAACTCGAGGACCAGTTGCAGGGTGCCGCCACAGGGCAAGCCGAACCGGTGAGCGTCCTCGGCGCTGACACCGTAGCGCACCACCTCGGGCAGCCCGGTCTGCATACCTGGGCCACCGTAGGCAGTGGTGTAGCGGTGGATGAGGTCATCCTCGATGCAGCCACCGGACACGCTACCGACCACGCGACCGTCGCTGCGCAGCGCCATCATCGAACCGACCGGGCGAGGGGACGAGCCCCAGGTGCGGGCCACAGTGGCCAGCAAGACGCGCTCGCCGCTGGCAAGCCAGTCGCGGGCGGTGCGCAGGACCAGCAGGTCGATGCTTTCCATCATCTTTCTCCAAAGCGTAATGCTTGTGCCGGTTTCATCGCATGTGCAACACAATCGGGCTGCTGCTGGCCGGGTCTGTGTGCCCGCGCAACGTGCCCACGGCCTGCACACCCACTGCACCACCGTGGTTACCCCAGGCGCCGCGCACGAAACTCAATACTTCGGCAATTTCCCGGTCGCTCAGCTGTTCACGGAAGGCCGGCATGCGGTAGGCATCGGGCAGCCCGGCAGCGACGATGCGCTGCGAGCCATTGAGGGTGATGTTGATCGCCGACGCGCTTTCCTTGGCCAAGGCCGACGTGGCCCCAGCCAACGGCGGCATCCACTCGGCCTGGCCCTTGCCGTCCAGGCCGTGGCACGACGCGCAACGGGTCACGTAAGTATGCGCCCCAGGGTTATCGAGCTTCGCGGCTACCGATTCAGCCTGGTACTGCCACGGCGTGCCGTCACGCTGTGGATCGCCGGGCAGCGATTTCAGATAGCGGCCGATCGCCGCCAGGTCATCGTCACTCATGAATTGCGTGGAGTTGTTGAACGCCTCGGTCATCGAGCCATAGACCACGGCATGCCGGTTGCGCCCGGTCTTGAGGAACTGCACGATTTCCGCTTCGCTCCAGCGGCCAAGGCCGGTGTTGTGGTCGGCGCGCAGGCTTGGTGCGTACCAGCCATCGAGCAGCGCACCGGCCAGGAAGGGTTTGCCACTTTCATCCAGGGCTTTCTCGTTGAAGGCCAGGCCACGTGGGGTATGGCAGCTGCCACAGTGCCCTGGGCCTTGAACGATGTAGGCGCCGCGGTTCCACAGGGCGTCCTGATCAGGCTTGGCGGCATACGGTGTGTTGGCGGCGAACAGCCCATTCCACAGGGCGATGGGCCAGCGCATGTTCAGCGGCCAGGGAATGTCACTGGCGAGGTTCGCCTGCTGGGCAGGTTGCACGCCCTTCATGAAGAACGCGTACAGGGCCCGCACATCGTCATCGCTGAGCTTGGCGTAGGAAGGGTACGGCATCGCCGGGTACAGCCGCCGGCCACCGGGGGCCACGCCGTGGCGTACGGCGCGGTCGAAGTCGGCAAGGCTGTAGTGACCGATGCCGGTGTCGCGGTCGGGGGTGACGTTGGTGGCGTGTATCGCCCCCAGTGGCGTGGCCATCTCCAACCCGCCGGCGAACGGTTTGCCGCCGGGCAGGCTGTGGCAGGCCACGCAGTCACTCAGCCGGGCCACATACTCGCCGCGGCTGACCAGTGCAGGGTCGAAACGGGCAGCCTGCTCGGCCTCGAAAGGTGACGCGGGGTCACGGGTGACGTACCAGGCCAGCAGGCCTGCCGCGACCAGGCACGGCAGCGCCAGCCAGCCGGCGGTTCTTGCGAATCGGCTGTGGGTCATGGGCGTTCCTTGTGCTGTCAGGTGAAGGTGTAGCGGCTTAGCGGAATGCTGCGGATGCGCTGGCCGGTAAGCCGCGCCACCGCGTTGGCCACCGCTGGCGCAACGGCAGGTAGCGGCGGTTCGCCGATGCCGCCCATCTTCGCGCCGCTTTCGACGATGCGCACATGCACCCGTGCCATGCGCGAAGGCGGCAGGATGGGGTACAGGTCGTAGTTGCGCCCGCGGGGCTGGCCGTCGATGTACACCGCCTCTTCCAGCAGCGTCTGCGACAGGCCCAAGGCCACGGCGCCGTTGACCTGGGCCTCGATGATCGCCGGGTTGACGATGCTGCCCGGGTCGATCGCCTGCCAGATGTCGTGCACCTTGACCTGGCCATTTTCGATCGAGACTTCGGCGATCACCGCCGCTTCCGAGCCGAACGGCGAGGCCATCGCCACGCCGCGCGCCCGCTTGCTGCCGTCCTCGGCAGTGAACGGCCCGCGCTTCCAGCCGCCAGACAGTTCACCTACCGCGTGCAGCAGGTTGGTCAGGCGCTGATTGTCACGCAGCAGGTGCAGGCGCAGCTCATAGGGGTCCTTGCCACCCTTGTCGGCCAGCTCGTCGAGGAACGCTTCGTAGAAGAAGTCGTTCAGCGAATTGCCCACCGAGCGCCAGTAGCCGAGCATGACCGGGCCTTTGACGTAGATCTGGGCGATGCGTTTGTTGGCGATGGCGTACGCTTTACCCGACAGCCCTTCGAGGGCGGTGGGGTCTATCTTGTCCCCTTGCTTGCCGGCCAGTGCCTCGGTCGGGCCTTCGGTGGCGCTCACCGCTTCTATGGCCACGGGCAGCCCATCGGCGTCCAGCGCGGCGCGGAACTTGACCACCGCCAGTGGGCGCAACACGTCGCGCAGAAACTCTTCCTCACGGCTCCAGATCAGCTTGACCGGGCGGCCGACCGCTTTGGCCAGGGCGATGGCCTGAGGGTAAGGGTTTGCCGAGTCGTAGAGAAAGTGCCGGCCAAAAAAGCCGCCGAGCAAGGGCGAGTGCAGGGTGATGCGCGCAGCGTCCAGGCCGGTGCGCTTGGCGATGTCGTCGCGGAACATGTCCGGAGCCTGGTTGGGTAGCCAGACCTCCAGCGAGCCGTCGGGGTTGAAGCGGGCCAGGGCCGAAGGTGGTTCAAGCTGGGCGTGGTTGAGGTACTGGTTGTGGTAGGTGGCCTCGACCTTTGTTTTGGCGTTGGCCAGCACCCCAGCCACATCGCCTTCGTTCTCTTCGTCGCGGGCCGGGCCTTGCTCGCTGGCCAAGCGCTCCCGGTAGGCGTCGCTGGAAAAATCCGCCGGCATCGGCCGTAGCGGAGAATCACTGCCGGGTTCTTGCCAGTCCACCTGGATGGCCTCGACCGCGCGCTTGGCATGCCACCAGCGCTCGGCGACCACCGCCACCGCGCCCGGCAATTGATGCACCGAGTGTACGCCTTTCATGGCCTTTACCTGCGCTTCGTTGCGCAGGCTGCCCACCGTCATGCCCAGGCGGGGGGCATGCTGCACGGCGGCGTGCAGCATGCCGTCGAGCTTGATGTCGATGGTGTACAAGGCTTTGCCGGTGGATTTGTCATAGGCGTCGACCCGGCGTACCGGCTTGCCGATCCAGCGAAACTGGCTGGGGTCGCGCAGCTGTACGCTGGCCGGGTCTGGCACGGGCAGGTCGAGGGCGCGCTCGGCCAGTTCACCGTAGGGCAGTGAACGGCCAGATGCGGCGTGCACCACCTTGCCAGGCTCGGTGGACAGTTCGCCGAGCGGCACCCCCAGTTGTTCGGCAGCGGCCTGCAGCAACATGGCCCGGGCCAGCGCGCCGAGGCGGCGCATGGTCGGGTAGCTCATGCGCACCGACATGCTGCCGCCGGTGATGCGCATGCCGTTTTCCATCACCACATAGGCCTCGCCGGGCGGCGCGCTGTCGACCAGGAAGGTGGCAGGGTCGGCATCCAGCTCTTCGCCAACGATCTGCGCCATGGCGGTGTAGGTGCCCTGGCCGCCTTCCATGAACGGGCAGAGCAGGCGTACGGTGCTGTCCGGGCGGATTTCGAGGAAAGCCGGGACCTGGGTGCCGCGCTCCTGGGCAGCAGCGGTGGCGGCCTGGGCCCTGGCCGAACCCAGCGGCAGGCCAAAGCCGAGCACCAGGGCACCGGCGGCGGCACCGGCCGAAGCCAGCAGGAAGCGGCGGCGCGACAGGTTGACCGGCGCGCCCAAGGGCCCAAGCGGGCTATCGACAGGCGTGTTCATCAGGCACCCTCCTGCTGCGCGGCAAGGTCGTGCACGGCCGCATGGATGGCGTTGTAGGTGCCACAGCGGCACAGGTTGACCATGGCCGCATCGATCTGCGCGTCGCTGGGGTTGGGCGTGTGCTTGAGCAGCGCGGTGGCCGCCATCACCTGGCCCGACTGGCAGTAGCCGCACTGCGCCACCTGGTGTTCGACCCAGGCTGCGACCACGCGCTTGCCGACGCTGTCGGCCTCGATCGCCTCGATGGTGGTCACCTCACGCCCGACCACGCCTGCCACCGGGGTCACGCAGGCGCGCACCACGCTGCCGTCCACCAGCACCGAACAGGCGCCGCACTGGGCCAGGCCGCAGCCATACTTGGTGCCGGTCAGCCCGAGGTCGTCACGGATCACCCACAGCAGCGGCGTGTCAGCGTCGGCTTCGACCTCATAGGTCTTCTGGTTGATGCGTAGTTCCATGGTTCACCTGCCCGTCATCGGTTTGCTGTCGCGTCGTTGTCTTGAGCGGGGGGTACGTTGCCCCCAGTGCAGAAACGCTAGCACAGCGCGGCGGCCGGTGAGCCGGCGCTGCCGGGAGGTCAGGAGGATCAGGCAAGTAATCCGGCGAAATGCGCAAGGCCGGCGGTGCGCCAGGCAAACAGGACTTCCAGGCGAAAAACCCGGATAATGCCGGCCAATTTCGTTTTGCACGCTTAAATCACGGTAATCCCGCATGGAAATCAAGGTCAATTTTCTCGACAATCTCCGCCTCGAAGCCAAATTCGACGACTTCACGGTGATCGCCGACCAACCGATCCGTTACAAAGGCGACGGTTCGGCCCCAGGGCCGTTCGACTATTTCCTGGCGTCTTCGGCGTTGTGCGCGGCTTACTTCGTGAAGCTGTACTGCCAGACCCGCGATATCCCCACCGAAAACATTCGCCTGTCGCAGAACAACATCGTCGACCCGGAAAACCGCTACAACCAGATCTTCAAGATCCAGGTCGAGTTGCCCGAAGACATCTCCGAGAAGGACCGCCAGGGCATCCTGCGCTCCATCGACCGTTGCACGGTGAAGAAGGTGGTGCAGACCGGGCCTGAATTCGTCATCGAAGTGGTCGACAACCTGGATGCTGATGCCCAAGGGCTGTTGATGCCGGTGTCGGACACCACCACCTACATCCCGGGCAAGGACCTGCCGCTGGAGCAGACCATCGCCAACATGTCGGCGATCCTGGCCGGGTTGGGGATGAAGATCGAGATCGCTTCGTGGCGCAATATCGTGCCCAACGTATGGTCGCTGCATGTGCGCGATGCGCAGTCGCCGATGTGCTTCACCAATGGCAAGGGCTCGACCAAGGAGGCCGCGCTGGCCTCGGCGCTGGGTGAGTTCATCGAGCGTTTGAACTGCAACTTCTTCTACAATGACCAATTCTGGGGCGAAGAGATCGCCAACGCTGCGTTCGTGCACTACCCGAACGAGCAGTGGTTCAAGCCTGGGCCAAAGGATGCGCTGCCCAGCGAGATCCTCGACGCGAACTGCCTGGACATCTACAACCCCGACGGCGAACTGCGCGGCTCGCACCTGTACGACACCAACTCGGGCAATACCGCGCGGGGCATCTGCTCGTTGCCGTTCGTGCGCCAGTCGGACCAAGAGGTGGTGTATTTCCCGTCCAACCTGATCGAGAACCTGTTCCTCAGCAATGGCATGAGCGCTGGCAATACCCTGGCCGAAGCGCAAGTGCAGTGCCTGTCGGAAATCTTCGAGCGGGCAGTGAAGCGCGAAATCCTCGAAGGCGAGCTGTGCCTGCCGGATGTACCGCAGGAGGTGCTGGCCAAGTACCCGGGCATCGTTGCCGGCATCCAGGGGCTGGAAGAGCAAGGCTTCCCGGTGCTGGTCAAGGATGCGTCGCTGGGCGGTGAGTTCCCGGTGATGTGCGTGACCTTGATGAACCCGCGTACCGGTGGCGTGTTCGCCTCGTTCGGCGCGCACCCGAGCCTTGAAGTGGCGCTGGAACGCAGCCTCACCGAGTTGCTCCAGGGCCGCAGCTTCGAGGGCCTGAACGACCTGCCGCAGCCAACCTTCGAAAGCCACGCGCTGACCGAGCCGAACAACTTCGTCGAACACTTCATCGACTCAAGCGGCGTGGTGTCATGGCGTTTCTTCAGTGCCAAGGCCGATTTCGAGTTCGTCGAGTGGGACTTCTCCGGCCACGGCGAAGACTCCAACGTGCAGGAAGCCGCGACCCTGTTCGGCATTCTTGAAGACCTGGGCAAAGAGGCGTACATGGCGGTGTACGACAACCTGGGTGCCACTGCGTGCCGCATCCTGGTGCCGGGCTACTCGGAGATCTACCCGGTAGAGGACCTGATCTGGGACAACACCAACCGGGCTTTGTCGTTCCGCGCCGACATCCTCAACCTGCACAGCCTGGACAACCGCTCGCTCAAATTGCTGCTCAAGCGCCTGGACAACTGCGATGTGGATGACTACACGACCATCACCACGCTGATCGGTGTCGAGTTCGACGACAACACGGTGTGGGGCCAGTTGACCATTCTTGAGCTGAAGCTGCTGATCTGCCTGGCTGTGCAGCGCTTTGAAGAGGCCAAGGAGCTGGTCGAGGCGTTCCTGCAGTTCAACGACAACACCGTCGAGCGCGGCCTGTTCTACCAGGCCTTGAATGTGGTGCTGGAAGTGGTGCTGGACGATGAACTGGAGATGGAAGACTACGAAACCAACTTCCGCCGCATGTTCGGCAACCCGCGAATGGACGCGGTGCTGGGCTCGGTAGACGGTAGCGTGCGGTTCCATGGCCTGACGCCGACCAGCATGAAGCTGGAAGGCCTGGATCGGCATTTGCGTTTGATCGAGAGCTACAAGAAGCTGCATGCCGCTCGGGCGAAGTTTGCCTGAGGCGGTTTAGCTCTTGAGTGTTTCAGCGCCTGGTAGATCGAGCGCCGCGCGGGCGGCGCTCGATCTACCAGGCGCCGCAAGCCTCAAACCACACGCCTCAGTTCTTGCACTTCGCCATCACCACCTGGCAAGTCCTGGGTGTGCCCCCCGATCGCCCCGCGTAGCGAACGCAGTTATTCAGCGACTTCTGCCGGGCAATACTCAAGGTATTGCCCCAGGCCAGGCCGCCTTCGCCGGTGCTGGGCACGGCCTTGGCGAAGCAGTTGGAGCCGACGGTGGTGGCTGCGTAGCGGGCCTTGCTGTTTTTGCTGGAGCAGCCCGAGGCCAGGCCCAGGCCGAGGATGAGCAGCGTGTTCAGTGCCCAGAGCGCACCCGTGCGCCCCCAGTTGTTGCTCATGCCGATCTCCTCGTTGAAAAATGCCGCACAGAAACACCGTGGCGGTTCTTGTCAGGATATTTCATCCAAGCGAAACGGTGAACTATCGCGCTGTAGAGACGCTCCTTTGCTAAGCGCACCCCGCGCACGCCTGATGGCTTCAGCCATCAGCCAAGGGTCACTGAACGATAAGGAGGCGCCGTGACCGCATCAGAGCAAACCCTCTACCGCTGCACGCCAGGCCCGTTGCACGCCATGCTGCTGGCCGGCAGTGTTCCGTTGTTTCTTGGCGCGCTGCTGAGCGATATCGCCTACTTCAACAGCTTCCAGATCCAGTGGAGCAACTTCGCTGCCTGGCTGATCGCCGGTGGCCTGCTGTGCTGTGGGCTGGCGCTGCTGTTCGCGTTGGTCAACCTGGTCCGCGCCGAGCACAAGGGTGGGCGTGCAACCCTGTACTTCGTACTGTTGCTGGCCACCTGGGTGCTGGGGCTGGTCAATGCCTTCGAACATGCCAAGGACGCCTGGGCGGTAATGCCCTCGGGCTTGGTGTTGTCGGTGATCGTGACCGCGCTTGCAGCTGTGGCCGCGTGGACCGGGCTGAGCAACCTGCGTTCGGGAGGTGTGGCATGAAGCCTTTGCATGCATTGAGCCTGTTGAGCGTGGCGGTATTGCTGAGCGCGTGTGGCGGGGAAGGGGAGCCTACCCAGGCCCATGGCCCCGACCCGAAGTTGCCGGAGCCACAGCGCGGGCTGCTGCCGAGCATGAAAATCGCCGAGCCGGTGGCCTGGGGTGAACAGAAACCCACCGTGCCCGAAGGCTTCAGCGTCACGGCGATCGCCACCGGCCTGAAGATCCCCCGCCAGAGCCTGGTGCTGCCCAATGGCGATATCCTCGTGGCCGAGGGCCGCGGTGGCAGCGCAGCGAAACTCAAGCCCAAGGATGTGATCGCCAGCCAGATCAAGGCCAAGGGCAATACCCAGGTCAAAGGCGGCAATCGCCTGACCCTGCTGCGGGACGCCGACGGCGATGGCACCTACGAGCTGCAGACGGTGTTCGCGGAAAACCTCAATGCACCCTATGGCCTGGCGTTTGCCGACGGCAAGCTGTACGTGGCCAACCAGGATGCGCTGGTGCGTTTCGACTACCAGGACGGCCAGACCAAGGCCAGTGCTGCGCCGACCAAGGTCACCGACCTGCCGGCCGAGATCAACCACCACTGGACCAAGGCGCTGACCGCAAGCCCTGATGGTCGTTTCCTGTATGTCGGCATTGGTTCGAACAGCAACATCACCGAGCGCGGCCTTGAAGTGGAGATCGATCGGGCCATGGTCTGGCAGGTCGATGCCCAGACCGGCGCGCACCGGCCCTACGCGACCGGCCTGCGCAACCCGACGGCCTTGGCTGTCCAGCCACAGACCGGGCAGGTGTGGGCGGTGGTCAACGAGCGCGACGAACTCGGCCCCGACCTGGTGCCGGACTACCTCACGTCAGTGCGCGAAGGCGGCTTCTATGGCTGGCCCTACAGCTACTGGGGGCAGAACGTCGATGAGCGGGTCAGGCCGCAGAACCCGGACAAGGTAGCGGCGGCGATCAAGCCGGATTACAGCCTGGGTTCGCATGTGGCCGCCTTAGGTGTCGACTTCTCTATTCCGGCCATGGGCGAGCGCTTCGCCGACGGTGTGTTCGTGGGGCAGCACGGCAGCTGGAACCGGCCGAACCCGGTGGGCTACAAGGTGGTGTTCGTGCCGTTCAGCAATGGCAAGCCGGCAGGCGAGCCGGTCGACTTCGCCACAGGCTTTCGCGGTGAGGATGGCAAGACTCGTGGGCGGCCAGTGGGGGTCACGGTCGACCCGCGTGGCGCCTTGATCATCGCCGACGACCTGGCCAACACCGTCTGGCGGGTGACTCGCAACCGCTAAGCGCAACGGGCGCCCTTGCATCGCCGCACGGGCGCCCGACAGTGTCTATGCTTGTTGGCGCGTGAGTATTTCACGCACCAACCCGGAAACGATTACAGGGAAGCATGCCTATGAAACCTATCAGTTCACTCGCTCGCGCTGTGGCAATCGCCTCGCTGGTCTTCGCTGGCAGCTTCACAGCCCAGGCCGCCGACGTGCCGATTGGCAGTGAAGCGCTTGAAAACCATGTCACCACCCAGGTCCAGGCCATCGACCTGGAGAAGCGCCTGGTCACGGTGCAGGGGGCCAACGACAAGCCTGTGACCTTCCAGTTGACGGAAAAGGCCAAGGCGCTGCCCAACCTCAAAGTCGGTGACACGGTCGACATCTACGTGACCCGCGCGGTGGCCTATGTGCTCAACACCGATGTGGGCGGTGCGCCGAAGGTCAGTGATGAGTCCGGCACCATTCGCGCCACCGAAAACAACCCGAACCCGGGCGGCGAGGCGTTCCGCCAGGTCAGGGTCACCTCGCAGATCAAGAAGATCGACCTCAAGCAGCATGAAGTGAGCCTGCTGCCGCCAGAGGGCAAGCTGCAGGTGGTCAAGGTCGAGAACCCCGACCTGCAGGCGCGGATGAAAAACCTCAAGGTGGGCCAGACGGTCGATGCCATCTACACCGAAGTGCTGAGGGTCGAGACGTCGCGTTGATGGCGGCCGCTTAGGGGGGATTCAGCGCGTCAGGCTGCGTGTGGCCCGTTGCTGGATGCGTCGCGAGGCCTTGCAGGCCGGTGGATGGCGCTCGAACAGGTCGAGTACCCAGTCTGGTCGGGTTTTGCTGGCGTCATTGAGCCAGTTGGCTACCGAGTCCTGGGGGTATTTCTCGCTTTCCGCCAGGTGCGGCACCAGCAGCGCTTCGGCGGCCTCCGGCGCCTGCTTGAGGGCCGTTATGTGTTCGCACCAGACGCCGCGGGGGCGCAGCACTTCGATGCAGAACCGACGCTCCAGCGGGTCTTCGCTACTGGCCTGCCTGCCGAGCAATGCGAGGGCCGCAGGGAGGTCCTCGCTGAGGCGCGGTCGCAAGGCGATCCAGGCCCATTCGCGCACACCGAAGTGCGGGTCTCTGGCGAAGCGCAGTTGGGCCGCCAGGGCCGCCTGCAGGTCAAGGCTGACGGTGAGGTGCGCCTGCGCGAAGGCCGCCCAGCTGCGCACCGTATCCGAAGGGTGGGCACCGCAGTGTTCGAACACCTGCTGGCTAATCGCAACGGGGGCTTGTTGCAACCATTGGCCAAGGGCCAGGCCGATGCCCGCGATTTTTTTCGACAGCCCCAAGGGCTGTTTTTCCTTGGTTGCCTGAACCAGGCATTCACCTACGGCAGGCGGCAGTTGCTGTGCGACGGCCGTTGCCAGGGCAAGTTGGTCGACTGCCAGGCATTCTGCAAGGTTGCGGGTCGGTATCAGGCCGTGGTCCAGTTGCGTCTTGCGTTCATCGCTCATCGAATGTGTTCCATCACAAAAGGGGAAATACACCTGCGGCCCACAGCGTGTAGGCGCGCAAGGCCAGCATCCTAGCTCAACGGGTTGGTTCTGGGGCTGCCCTGTATCACGGTCCGGTCTCCCGCCATCCATCGCGCGAATAATTCGCGTGCATATTTTCGATTTCCATGGTCCTGGCAAATGTCCGGATCATGACCCTCTAACTACCGATATTGAGGGCGTCATGTACAGCAAAACCCTGCTTTTCATCGTTGTCCCGGTTGCCATGGCCTTTCTCGCGGGTGCGCTGCTGCCGTTTCAGGCGGCTGGCAACGCGGCGGTTGGCCGGGCCTTGGGGCATTGGTTGTGGGGGGCATTCACCTCACTTGCGGTGAGTTCGCTGGTGGTGATCGCAGCGCTGCTGATCCTCCGGGTACCCGCACCAGACGTAAGCAAGGCCCTGCAAGGGCCCTGGTGGTTATGGATCGGCGGCGTGCTGGGTGCCATTTACGTGGCCGGCGCGGCCGCACTTACGCCGAAACTGGGCGCAGCGGGTTTTCTTGCGCTGGTGGTGGCAGGGCAGATCCTGATGGCGGTAATCGCTGACCATTTCGGGGTGATGGGGTTGGGTGGCAAGCCGATCAGCCTGGTCAGGCTGGCCGGGGTGGTGCTGATTTTGTGCGGGGTATTCATGGTGCAGGGCAACTGGGCGACAAGCGCTGCGGCCAAGCCGCCAGCGCTCAATCAGTCAGAAGGCTGATCAAGCGGCTGACTGCAAGCCCACACGGCTTCGCGCAGCCAGCGGTGCCCGGGGTCGCTGTCTTTGCGCTGATGCCAGGCCTGTTGATAGGCAAATGAGGGAATGGCCAGTGGCGGTTCAAACCGGCGCAACGCTGTGTGCTGGCGCAATGAACCGACCGCACGGCTGGCCACTGTGAGAATCAGGTCGGTGCCGGCAAGTACCTCCAGCGCCGCGCTCCAGTGCGGCAGCGCCAGGGCAATGCGCCGTTGCAGGCCTCGGGCGGCCAGCGCGCGTTCGATTTCATCGTGGGCATCCGGGCGCATAGCTATCAACACATGGGGCCGCGCAAGCCACTCGGCCAACGTCAGGCCCCCGCTGGCGGGCAACACCTGGCAGTCAGCGACGCTGGTGAAGCTTTCCTCGAACAGTGGCTGTGCGGTGATGTCCTGCGGCAGGTCGGGGAATATGCCCAAGGCCAGGTCGAGTTCGCCATCGAGCAGCTGAGCCAACATGGTTTCACGGCTTGCCTGGCTGATCGCCAGGTCTACGCCTGGGGCGACCCGGCGCACGTGGCGAACCAGCGCGGGCAGGATGATGCGCGACGAATAGTCGGACAGTGACAAGCGGAAGCGGCGCTGGGCCTGGGCCGTGTCGAACAGGGGGGCGGCCAGCAGTGCATTGAGGTTGCCCAAGGCGTCTTGCAGCGGCTTGGCCAGCGACTGCGCACGTGCGGTCAGCGCCATGTGGCCGTTCTGGCGGATTAGCAACGGGTCGTCGAAATGCCTGCGTAGTTGTGCCAATGCATGACTCACTGCCGGCTGGCTGCGATGCAGACGAAGGGCGGCGCGGGTCACGTGCTTCTCGGTCAGCAGCGCATGCAAGGCCAGGAGCAGGTTGAGGTCGATCTTGCGCAGTTCATCCATGGGGCGAATAGTCGAGGCTGGCCGAGAGGGGTTTGATCAGCCTAACAGATGTCCAGGCGCTGGACGCCGGTCACAGCGTCTAGCGGCTGCGGCCGACGGCGCGGCTTGATAGTTCGGACAGGATCCGTATCAATGTTTTACTTAAGGTATCTACTCTAAGTTTATGAAAAATAATATTTTATCTTCTTGCCACAGCATGCTGCACGCATTGCTCGTAGTAGGTCTGCTTGATCGCCGCCGGCTTCAACCGCGATCGGCTGTTGTAGGTCTGCTCGGTAATGCCGAAGGCGGTCATGCGCATCCACGGTTTGGCGAACCTGCGTACCTGCAGCTTCTTGCGCGTGGCATACAGGGTTACCCCCGCTAACTTGGCCTGCTGAGCTTCTGCGGCAATCTGCGCGCCCCAGCCACAGGTGTGGCGATCATTCTGGCTCAGCGCCTTGGCCTGGGCGCCGAAGGCGGCCGTGGCCAGCAGGCAGCCGGCCATCGTTGCTAGAAGTACTCGCATGTTGCTGTCCTAAGCATCTGAAGGAGAAGGGAGTTTGCCTTCGCTTCAAGCCACTGGGGGCCAGCAATTTGCCGTCAGATTGCGGCCATGCGCAGCGCGTTGGCTGGCGGACGCAAGCTGGCCCAGGCCAGGCCAGCCACCCAGATCACCGATATGCCGTAGTTCAGGCGCTGGTACAGGCCGAACAGATGGCCGCTCTGCGCCGCCTGCCCCATCAGCACGACGGTGGCGATCGCCAGCACCACGCACGCCAGGGAGAACAGCGCCAACGTTCGCGAACCGGCAAGCCGCTTGCCCAGCCATGCCCACAGGGCACTGGCCAGGGTCAATGAAAGAAACATCAGCAGGCCCGAGAGGTTGTGCAGTTGCTGTGACAGCGAGGGCTGCGCCGGTGCGCAGCCCTGGTCGCAGGGGAACCAGCCAGTGCCCAGGCTGCCCAGGCCATGCAGCAGCACCAGAACGGCGCTGACCCGTGCCAGGGTCGACCCCTGCCAGCGACGGGCCAGGCCCCAGGCGAACAGGGCGAACAGCACGGCCAGGGGGAAGTTGCTGACCCGTGGCGACCAGAGCTGGGTGGGTGAACCCTCGGCGCCGAGTTGGCTCATGGCCTGTTGCAGGTGGTCGTAACCTGGGTAAGCCTGGGCGGTCAGCCAGACGCCGGCCAGCAGCCAGAGGGGGATCAGCAGGCCAGTGGCGAGCAGAAGACGGTCGAGGGGTTTCATGCTGTCGTTTCCTTCCATGGATGAGTGAGCGCGAAGGCGCACAGTACAGCCTTGCAGCGGGGATAGACCAGCGCGTGAAGCAGATTCTTTGCGTAGTGCGTGGCGCAGACCCATACAGAAATAGCGCATACGGTGTATGTGATCGTACAACTGCTTGCGCTATCATGGGCATTGTCTTTCAAGGTGAAATACAGGGCATGACAGAGCAGCAGGTACAGGCAAGGACCCGGCGCAAGCCGCGCAGTCTGGCCCAGGAACTGGTCACAGTGCTGACCGAGCGGATTCGCAGCGGCCAGCTCAAGCGCGGCGACAAGCTGCCGACCGAATCGCAGATCATGGCCGAAGAGGGCGTCAGCCGCACGGTGGTGCGCGAGGCCATCTCGCGGCTGCAGGCCGCAGGGCAGGTGGAGACCCGGCACGGCATCGGTACGTTTGTGCTGGATGCACCGTCCACGGGCGGTTTCCGTATCGACCCGGCGACCGTGGTGACCCTGCGTGAAGTGCTGGCGGTGCTGGAGTTGCGCATTGCCCTGGAGATCGAGTCGGCGGGCCTGGCGGCGCAGCGGCGCAGCGATGAACAGCTGGTCGGCATGCGCGCGGCGCTGGATGAGCTCAACGAAGGCGCGGCCCATGCCAACGATGCCGTATCGGCGGATTTCCAGTTCCACCTGCGCATTGCCCAGGCCAGTGGCAACCACTACTTCGCCGACATCATCAACCACCTGGGTACCAGTATCATCCCGCGTACCCGGCTCAACTCGGCGCGCCTGGCCCATGACGACCAGGCGCACTACATGAGCCGGCTCATGCATGAACACGAGGCGATCTACGAAGCCATTGCCCGGCAAGACAGCGAAGGGGCGAAGATGGCCATGCGCATGCACCTGAGCAACAGCCGCGAGCGCCTGCGCCAGGCGCATGAGGAAGCTGAGGCGCAAGGGGCCTGAGACCTCTCTCACCCGCGAAGAGGCCGGTACCGACAAAAGAAAAAGCCCCGACGTGTGCGGGGCTTTTACATTTCAGGGCGATCAGATCCCCCCGTCACTCCACTGCCCATTCACCAACCGGCGCAACCCCAGCGGGTTCTCATCGCGAAGTGCCTCAGGCAGCAACGCCTGCGGGTAGTTCTGGTAGCACACCGGGCGCAGGAAGCGGTCGATGGCCAAGGTGCCGACCGAGGTGCCGCGCGCATCCGACGTAGCCGGGTACGGCCCGCCGTGGACCATGGCATCGCACACTTCGACGCCGGTGGGGTAGCCATTGACCAGAATCCGACCGACCTTTTCTTCCAGCAGCGGCACCAGCCAGGCGAAGGCTTCGAAATCTTCAGGCTCGCCGATCAGGGTCGCGGTCAACTGGCCACGCAGGCCAAGCAGGGCGGCGCGCAGCTGTGCGTTGTCCTGGGCTTCGACGGCCACGGTGGTCGGGCCAAACACTTCTTCTTGCAGCAAGGGGTCGGCGTCGACCAGCAGGCGCGCCTGTGCCTTGAACAGCTGGGCCCGCGCCTGGCTGCCTGCTTGCGGTTGGCCAGCCAAGTGTTCGATGCCCGCATGGGCGTGCAGGTGTTCCAGGCCGCCCACATAGCTGCGCAGGCCGCCAGCGTTGAGCAGGGTCTGGCCGGCCTGTTGCTCGAGGTGCTGACCGAGCTCGGCGAGCAGTTGGCTGTATTGCGGCGATTGCAGGCCGATCACCAGGCCCGGGTTGGTGCAGAACTGGCCGGCACCCAGGCACACCGAGCCCGCCAGTTCGCGGGCGATGGCTTCGCCGCGCTTGGCCAGGGCACCAGGCAGGATGATCACCGGGTTGATGCTGGACATCTCGGCGAATACCGGGATTGGCTGTGGGCGCTCGGCGGCCATGCGGCACAAGGCGTCACCACCCTTGAGCGAGCCGGTGAAACCGACCGCCTGGATGGCCGGGTGCTTGACCAGCCATTCGCCGACACCGCCGCCGAAGACCATGTTGAACACGCCCTTGGGCATGCCGGTGCGCTCGGCGGCGCGCTGGATTGCACAGCCGACCAGGTCTGCTGTGGCCATGTGGCCGCTGTGTGCCTTGAACACCACCGGGCAGCCAGCGGCGAGGGCGGCAGCCGTGTCGCCTCCGGCCGTCGAGAAGGCCAGCGGGAAGTTGCTGGCACCGAACACGGCGACCGGGCCTACGCCGATGCGCATCTGGCGCAGGTCGACGCGAGGCAGTGGTTGGCGCTCGGGCAGGGCCAGGTCGATGCGTGCACCGAGGTAGTCACCGCGCCGCAGCACGTGCGCGAACAGGCGCATCTGGCCACTGGTACGGCCGCGCTCGCCCTGGATCCGCGCTGCAGGCAGGGCGGTTTCGCGGCAGACGATGGCGACGAAGGCGTCGTCCAGTTCATCCAGCTCGGCGGCGATGGCATCGAGGAACTCGGCGCGGCGCGCCGGGGTCAGTTGGCGGAACTCGGCAAAGGCGGCAGCGGCGGCCTGGGCGGCTTGGTCGACTTCGCTTTCAGTGGCTTGCACGAAGCTGTAAGGCAGGGCCTCGCCGGTGGTGGCGTCCAGGCTCTGCAGGCGTTGCGCGCCAGCGGCACTGCGCTGACCGGCGATGAAGTTGTGGCCTAGGATCTCAGGCATTTTGGCACTCCTGTAGGTGAATGTAGGGGTTAGGCGCTCAAGAAGGGCTGCAAAGCAGCCCCAAGGCCCTCAGGTAATCGGCGCCGGGTTGAACAGGGTGATGTCGTTATGCAGCCTGTGCTGCTCGGCCCAGGTCTGCTTGCGGCCGCTGGCCACGTCCAGGTAGTAGTGGAACAGCTCCCAACCCAGTTCCTCGATGCTCGAGCGGCCTGTGGCGATGCGCCCTGCGTCGATGTCGATCAAGTCGGGCCAGCGTTCGGCCAGTTCAGTGCGGGTGCAGACCTTGACCACCGGGGCCATGGCCAGGCCGTACGGTGTGCCGCGGCCCGTGGTGAACACATGCAGGTTCATCCCGGCCGCCAGTTGCAAGGTGCCGCAGACGAAGTCGCTGGCCGGGGTGGCGCAGAAGATCAGGCCTTTGCGCGCCACCCGCTCGCCAGGGCCAAGCACGCCCTGAATGGCGCCGCTGCCGGACTTCACAATCGAGCCCAGGGACTTTTCGACGATGTTGGACAACCCACCCTTCTTGTTGCCCGGCGTGGTGTTGGCGCTGCGGTCGGCCGCGCCTTGTTGCAGGTAGCGGTCGTACCAGTCCATCTCACGCACCAGCGCCTCGGCCACGTCCTGGTTCTCGGCGCGGGAGGTCAGCATGTAGATGGCGTCGCGCACTTCGGTCACTTCCGAAAACAGCACGGTCGCACCCGCACGTACCAGCAGGTCCGAGGCGTAGCCCAGTGCCGGGTTGGCGGTGATGCCGGAGAACGCATCGCTGCCGCCACACTGCATGCCCAGGATCAGCTCGCTGGCGGGCACCGTTTCGCGGCGGCGCTGGTCGAGCTTTTTCAGGCGGGTTTCAGCCAGCGCCATGATCTGTTCGATCATTTCGCCGAAGCCCAGGCTGGCATCCTGCAGGCGGTACAGCCACGGGTCGCTGAGGTCTACCGACGGATCGTTGTCATGCATGACCTGGCCGGCCTGCAGTTTTTCGCAGCCCAGGCTGATGACCAGCGCTTCGCCACCAAGGTTGGGGTTGCGTGCCAGGTTGCGCACGGTGCGGATCGGGATGTAGGCATCGCGGGCATTGATCGCCACGCCGCAGCCGTAGCTGTGGGTGATGGCGACCACGTCATCGACGTGGGGGTACTTGGGCAGCAGTTCTTGGCGAATGCGCTTGACCGCATGCTCCAGCACGCCGGTCACGCATTGCACGGTGGTGGTGATGCCAAGGATGTTGCGGGTGCCCACGGTGCCGTCGGCATTGCGGTAGCCCTCGAAGGTGAAGCCTTCGAGCGGCGGCAGGGCCTCGGGCACGGCATCGCAACGCGGCAGGCTGTCCAGCGCCGGCGCCTCTGGCATGGCCAGCTGGCTTTCCTGCACCCAGGTGCCCTGGCGCAAGTCTTCCAGGGCGTAGCCGATGACCTGCCCATAGCGGCGCACCGGCTCGCCCTTGGCGATCAGCACGGTGGCCACCTTGTGGCTCTGTGGCACGCCTTCGACCAGGGTCAGGCCGTCGGGGAAGCGGGCGCCTTCACCCAGGCCACCGTCGTTGACCACTACCACGACATTGTCGTCATCGTGCAGGCGGACGTAGCGGGGCGAGTCGGAATGTTCGATCAACTGCATGTTCGGGCCCTTCTAGTGATTGCTCAGGCTTTATACATCCGCCCGCCGCCGGCAGGTGCCGGCGGCGGGCGTGTTCACTCAGTGACGAGAGCTTGCCAGTTCGCCATTGGCGCCGGGCTCGGCTTCAGCCTTTGGGGTTTCACGCAGCTCGATGCGCTTGATCGGGCCGACGATCACCAGGTAGCTGAACACCGCGACCAGCGCGTTGGCGCCCACATATACCAGGGCCCACTTGAACGAGCCGGTGGCGCTGATGATGTAGCCGATGACGATGGGCGTGGTGATCGAGGCGATGTTGCCGAAGGTGTTGAACAACCCGCCCGACAGGCCAGCGATCTGCTTCGGCGAAGTGTCGGCGACCACCGCCCAGCCCAGTGCGCCAATGCCCTTGCCGAAGAAGGCCAAGGTCATGAAACCGACCACCATCCACTCAGCATCGACGTAGTTGCAGAAGACCATGGTGGTCGACAGTAACAGGCCGCAGACGATGGGCAGCTTGCGCGAGAAGGTCAGCGAGTTGCCGCGGCGCAGCAGCCAGTCCGACAGCACACCGCCCAGCACGCCACCGATGAAACCACAGATGGCGGGCAGCGAGGCGATGACACCCGCCTTGAGGATGGTCATGCCGCGCTCCTGCACCAGGTACACCGGGAACCAGGTCAGGAAGAAGTAGGTGATGGCGTTGATGCAGTACTGGCCCAGGTACACCCCCAGCAGCATGCGGCTGGTCAGCAGCTGCTTGATGTAGCCCCATTTCGGGCCGTCGTTGCCGCGTTTCTGGTCCATGTCTACCAGGCCGCCGTTCTGCTCGATGTGTTCGAGCTCGCTTTGGCTGATGCGCGGGTGTTGCTTGGGGTTGTAGATGGTTCTCAGCCACACGAACGAGAACAGGATACCGAGCACGCCCATCACCACGAATACGTGTTCCCAACCGAAGCTGAACACGATCCAGCCCATGATCGGGGCAAACAGTGCGGTGGCAAAATACTGCGCCGAGTTGAAGATGGCCGACGCCGTACCGCGTTCTGCGGTGGGGAACCAGGCCGCGACGATGCGGGCGTTGCCCGGGAACGACGGGGCTTCGGCGAAACCGACCAGAAAGCGCAGGGTGAACAAGGTTACCACCGCCCAGGCCACCGGCATGCCACCGACAAACCCTTGCAGCAGGGTGAACAGCGACCAGGTGAAGATGCTGAACGCGTAGACGTTCTTGGAGCCGAAACGGTCGAGCAGCCAGCCACCAGGAATCTGGCCAGCCACGTAAGCCCATCCAAAGGCGGAGAAGATATAACCGAGGGTAACGGCGTCAATGCCGAGGTCTTTCTGCAGGCTGGAGCCTGCGATTGCAATGGTGGCGCGGTCGGCATAGTTGATCGTGGTCACCAGAAACAGCATGAACAGGATCAGGTAGCGCACATGCGTCTTTTTAGTCGCTTGCATGCTGGTAATACTCCCACTAGTTATTTTTGTGCGGGCTCACGAGTTGTAGCCGGGGTGGGGGGCTCCCACTCCGGCGGCGGCAGTTCAGGCCGCAGGGGTTCGCTTATTGCGGACCCATCTTGTCCATCAGCGCTGCGAGCATTTCGTATTCTTCGCCGGTCAGGTCGGTCAGCGGCGTGCGTACCGGGCCTGCGTCGTAACCGGCAATCTTCGCGCCCGCCTTGACGATGCTCACGGCGTAGCCGGCCTTGCGGTTACGGATGTCCAGGTACGGCAGGAAGAAGTCATCGATCAGCTTGCCGACGGTGGCGTGGTCTTCGCGGGCGATGGCGTGGTAGAAGTCCATCGCGGTCTTCGGCACGAAGTTGAACACGGCCGAGGAGTACACCGGCACGCCCAGCGCCTTGTAGGCCGCAGCATACACCTCGGCGGTCGGCAGGCCACCCAGGTAGCTGAAGCGATCGCCCAGGCGGCGACGGATCGACACCATCAACTCGATGTCACCCAGGCCGTCCTTGTAGCCGATCAGGTTCGGGCAGCGCTCGGCGAGCTTTTCCAGCAGGTCGGCATTCAAACGGCAGACATTGCGGTTGTAGACCACCACCCCGATCTTCACCGATTTGCACACGGCTTCGACGTGGGCGGCGACGCCATCCTGGCTGGCTTCGGTCAGGTAGTGGGGCAGCAGCAGCAGGCCCTTGGCACCCAGGCGCTCGGCTTCTTGCGCGTATTCGATGGCCTGGCGGGTCGAGCCGCCGACGCCGGCAAGGATCGGTACCGAGGTGGCGCAGGTATCGACGGCGGTCTTCACCACCTGGCTGTACTCGCTGGCCGCCAGGGAGAAGAACTCACCGGTACCACCGGCCGCGAACAGGGCGCTGGCGCCGTAGGGGGCGAGCCATTCCAGGCGCTTGATGTAGCCAGCCTGGTTGAAGTCGCCTTGGGCATTGAAGTCGGTGACCGGGAAAGACAGCAGGCCGTGGGAGAGGATGGATTTCAGTTCTTGTGGATTCATTGTTGTTGGCATCCTGAGGCGCTTGGGGTGAAGGGAGTGATGTGCTGCGATAGAGGTAAGTTATCGTACAACTAGGGGAATGGCTAGTGCCTTGGGAGAAATTTTTATGAGTTGGGTGCTTGGCTGGGGTGTTGGGGGGGGCGATCGATCTTCTAGGCACAGAAAATCCCACGACAACCACCTGAACAGTCATCGTATCTCTTAAGCGGGGGATGGCTAAAAAACGATCGCGGAGACAGGCACAAGCCCGCCGCCCGCTTCCACGGGAAGTGTTCTGGGACCAGCAGAGGGTGACCGGGGAAGCGGGGGCGGCCTTGCGCCGCCCCGCGATCAAAGCTAACGAAGCTTTGTGTCAGGCAGCCTGATGGTGCTTGACCTGGGACTTGCGGACCTGGGCACGGCACGCATCGCCGAACGCCTGGAAGATCTTGATCGAATCAGGGTTCTTCGCGGCTTGCCACTCGGGGTGCCACTGCACCGCGAACAGGAAGGGCGAAATGCTTGGGGCATGGATGGCCTCGACCAGGCCGTCTTCGGCCAGGGCAATTGGCTCGATGCCTTTACCCAGGTTGCGCAGGCCTTGGCCATGCAGCGAGTTCACGCGGATCTCGTCGCAGCCCAGGATGTCGCGCAGCCAGCTGCCTGGCTTGACCTTCACACTGTGGACCTGGGCGTACTGTACTTCGACCGGGTCTTCGGGGTTTTCACGGTGGTCGTTGAAGCCTGGCTCGGCATACACCTTCTGATAGATGTCGCCACCCAGGGCCACGTTGATTTCCTGCATGCCGCGGCAGATGCCGAAAATCGGCAGGCCACGCTTGATGGCTGCCTTGACCAGCGGGATGTCGAACAGGTCGCGTGCCTTGTCCTGGCCCTTGCCCGGGGTTTCGTTGTCCTGGCCGTACAGGGCCGGGTCGATGTTGCTGCCGGCACCGGTCAGGTAGACGCCGTCGGCCATGTTCAGATAGGTCTCGAGGTCTTCGGTGCCACAGCAAGTGGGTACCAGGACCGGGACGCAATCGGCGAAGTCGACCAGCGGCGTGATGTATTTATGGGTCATGACCTGATAGTCATGGCCTTTGCGCTCTTGGCTGCCCATGGTCATCAGGACGACGGGTTTGCGCAGGGAAGGTTGCTTGTTGCCAATGTTGCTGTTGGACATATGTCACCTTGGGACAGGTTCGACCTGTCGTTGTTGTGCAGGCGCACGGCCGGGGCCTTGTGTGCGACCTGAAGCCCCGAGCACTGCCGGCTCGTCAGAGGCGACGATTCCGGTCGGGACTTGTTGATAGCTTGCCAGAGCCGTTCGATATGTCAAACGACTGGTAGAGGCTTTAGCGGGGGGGGTACGCCGAATTCAGGGGGGTTAAACCGTTGCAGCCCTGTAGCGGCAAGGGTTTGGCAGGGGGTTAGGTCAATTATATTTAACGACGCAGTTGGTTCATTGCACCGCTGCAATGAAGGGGGCCTGTACCGGCTTCTTAGTGGGCAAGCCCGCTGACAAAGGAAGCCGGTACAGGGAGGAACGGGCTCAGTGCAGAATCTGCGCCAGGAAACCCTTGGCCCGTTCTGTCTTGGGCTGGTTGAAGAACACCTGTGGCGGGCTGTCCTCGATGATCTGCCCGCCCTCAAGGAACAGCACCCGTTCGGCCACCTGCCGGGCAAAGCCCATCTCATGGGTAACGCAGAGCATGGTCATGCCCGTGCCGGCCAGTTGCACCAGGACATCCAGCACTTCGGCGACCATTTCCGGGTCCAGTGCCGAGGTCGGCTCATCGAACAGCATGATCCGGGGTTTCATGCACAAGGCGCGGGCAATGGCCACGCGTTGCTGCTGGCCGCCGGAAAGCTGGCTGGGGTATTTGTGCGCCTGGGACTCGATGCCGACCTTGCACAGGTACATCCGTGCCCGTTCTTCGGCGTCCTTGCGCGACAGCCCGCGCACGCTGGTAGGGGCCAGCAGGCAATTGTCGAGCACAGTCATGTGCGGGAACAGGTTGAAGTGCTGGAACACCATGCCGATTTCGCTGCGGATCTGCGCCGCCTGGCGTGTGGTGGCAGCCAGGTCGGTGCCATCAACCTGGATGCTGCCCTGTTGGGCCACTTCCAGGCGGTTGATGCAGCGGATCAGGGTCGACTTGCCCGAACCGGACGGGCCACAGAGGACGATGCGTTCGCCTTCGCGTACCTGCAGGTTGATGTCGCGCAGCACATGGTACGCGCCATAGTGCTTGTTCAGGCCCTCGATGCGGATGAGTACCGGGCGCGGGTCGGGTTCTGGGGCAAGGCTGGCAAGGCTCAGAGGGGCGGTCATATTGTTGTTCTCCGCAAGGTTCAGTCGAAACGCGTCGCGCTGTAGGGCGCAGGGTCGGTAAAGGGGCGCTCGCCGGTCAGAAGCTCTGCCAGCAGCCGGCCACTGACCGGGCCAAGGGTGAGGCCATGGTGGGCATGGCCGAAGTTGAACCACAGGCCTTGGTGCCGAGGGGCAGGGCCAATTACCGGGCGCATGTCTGGCAGGCACGGGCGACGGCCCAGCCAAGGGGTGTCGTCGAGGCGCTCGCCGAGCGCCGGGAACAAGCGCCTGGCCAAGGCCTCGCAGCGGCGCAGTTGGATCTCGTTGCCGGGCGCATTACTGGCAGCAAACTCGATGCCGGTGGTCAGGCGCACGCCCCGGGCCATGGGCGCCAGCACGTAGCCGCCTTGGGTATCGCAGACCGAGTGTTCGAGTTGCGCACCGTCGCGGGTGCTGTAGTGCATGTGGTAACCGCGTTTGATCGCCAACGGGATCTTGTAGCCCAGGCCTTCGTACAAGTCTGCCGACTGTGGACCGAGGCAGACCACCACTTCGTTTGCGGTGACAGGGCCACGACGGCTGTCGACCTGCCATTGCCCTTCCACTTGGCGCAGGCTGCGCGCATCACCATGCAGGAACTGCCCACCACGCTGCACGAACAACGCGGCATAGCCCCGGGTGAGGCCACCGGGATTGTTCACCGTCTTCGGGTCGAGCCAGTGAATGCCACCGACCACGGTGCTGTCCAGTTGGTGCTCGCGGGCCTGGAGCTGCCCGCATTCGAGGATTTCATACTGCAGGCCGTAGCGGCTCAGGCCTTTGACCTCGGCCTTGGCCTGCTCGAACAGGGCCGGGTCACGGAACACTTCGATCCAGCCTTTGGCCTGTACCAGCCCTTCAAGGCCGGCGGCTTTGATCAGGGCGTCATGCTCCTCGACGCAGCGTTGCACCAGCGGCAGCATGTCGGCAGCGGCGCCCGCCAGGCGCCCCGGCGCCGATTGGCGCCAGTAGCGCCACAGCCAGGGCGCGGCCTTGGGCAAGTGCAGGAGGCTGTAGCGCACGTCAGGCTGGCGGTTCAGGCCGTAGCGCAGCAGCGCACCGGCTTGGCGCGGGAAGGCATACGGGATGACGCTGGAGCGCTCGATCAGCCCGGCGTTGCCATGGCTGGTACCGCTGCCGGGTTCGTCACGGTCGATCAGAATCACCTGGCGCCCACGCGCCTGCAGGTGCAGCGCGGTGCTGACGCCGACAATGCCGGCGCCGAGGACGAGGGTCTGGCAATGCATGGTAGGTATCCTTCGGTCAGTTCAGGTGGCGGCCCAGGCGGGCTTCCAGGTGTTTCAGGAGGCGCCGCACCAGCTCGACGATCACCAGGTAGAGCACAGCAGCCCACAGGTAGATCTGGAAGTCGAAGCTGCGCGAGAACGCCAGTTTGGTCACGCCCATCAGGTCGTAGATGGTTACCAGCGAGGCAATGGCGCTGGCCTTGATCATCAGTATCAATTCATTGCCCAGTGGGCCGATGGCCACCAGCAACGACTGCGGCAGGATCACCTTGAAGAAGGTGGTCGAGCGTTTCAGGTTCAGCGCCCGCGCAGCTTCGTACTGCCCAGGGGCGACGGCCATCAGGCTGCCGCGGAAGATTTCGGCCTGGTAGGCGGCGGTGTTCAGGGTGAACGCCAGCAAGGTGCAGAACCAGGCCTCGCGGAAGAACCACCACAGGCCGACGTCTTGCCAGAACCCCTTGAGCGAACCGAGGCCGTAATAAAGCAGGAACAACTGAGCCAGCAGCGGCGAGCCGCGGAAGAAGTACACGTAACCGGCGGCCATGCGTTGCAGCAGTTGGCTGCGCGACAGGCGTGCCAGTGCCAGCAACAGGCCGAGCACAGCACCCAGGGTGAACGAAATCGCCACCAGCTTGGCCGTTACCAGCAGGCCATCGACGAAGCGGGGGCCGTAGCGTTCTAGCAGGTCGGGGTCGAGGACTACCGCCAGCCATTGTTCGACGTTCATGCCCGGGCTCCTTGCAGGTGGCGGCTGCTACGCCGCTCGATGAAGGCAAAGACCCGGCCCGAGACTGCCGAAAACAGCAGGTAGCCCAGGCAGGCAACGCCATAGAAGAACATCGGTTCCTTGGTCACGCTCACCGCCAGGTTGGTCTGGCGCATCAGGTCGACCAGCGAGATGGTCGACACCAGCGAGGTGTCCTTGAGCAACGACAGCCAGTTGTTGGACAGGCCGGGCAGGGCGATGCGTGTCAGTTGCGGCAGCACCACCTTGAAGAAGCCTGTGCGTTTGCTCAGGCCCAATGCCGAGCAGGCCTCAAGCTGCCCTTTGGGCAGGGTCTTGAAGGCGGCCAGCCAGATCTCGCTGGAGAACGCGGCAAACACCAGGCTGAACGCGATCATCGCGGCCAGGAAGGTGTTGATTTGGAACTCGCCCTGGTAGCCCATGGCGGCCAGCAGCTTTTGCGCTGCGATCTGGCAGCCGTAATAGATGATCAGCAAGGTCAGCAGTTCGGGCAGGCCGCGGAACACGGTCGAGAAGGTCGTGGCCCAGGCCCGGGGCAGGCGCTTGCGCGAGCGCGCCGCGAGGGCCACGGCCAGCCCCAGGGGCAGGCCGATGGGCAGGCAGGCGAGGGCCAGCGAGACGGTTACCAGGGCACCGGCCAGCAACGCCTGGCCCCAGCCTCCGCTGGCGAAAGACAGCAAGGACAATTGATCGAGCATGACAAACCCCTTGGACGGGTAATGCGGTCGCTGTAGGAGCGGCCTTGCGTCGCGAAAGGGCCGCGTAGCGGCCCCGGCAATCTGTGCCGTTGCATAAATCCCGGGGCCGCTACGCAGCCCTTTCGCGACGCAAGGCCGCTCCTACAGATCAGTTGTAGATATCGAAAGCGAAGTACTTGCTGGCGATCTTCTGGTAGGTGCCGTTGGCCACGATCTGTTGCAGCGCGGTGTTCAGGCGCTGGCGCAGCGCCTCGTCATCCTTGCGCACGGCAATGGCGGCGTCGGCCTTGGTGTCGGCTACGTCGCCGAGGATCTTGCAGCAGTCCTGGCCGTTCTTGTTCATCCACTCGTGCAGGGGGAACTTGTCGGCGATCACCCCGTCCAGGCGGCCCGCGGCCAGGTCGGCGTTGGCTTCGTCCATGGTCGGGTACAGCTTCACATCGGCACCGGCCTTGCCATAGACGTCTTCGGCATAGATGGCCTGGGTCGAAGAGGATTGCGCGCCGACGGTGTAGCCGACAAATTTGTTCTGAGCGTCGCTGATCTCGCTGTCCTTGGCCACGGCCACGGTCAGCGGGGTGCGGTAGTAATGATCGGTGAAGGCGATTTTCTTGCGGCGCTCTTCGGTGTCGATCATCGACGCGACCACGGCGTCGTACTTACGTGCCATCAGGGCCGGGATGATGCCTTCCCAATCCTGGGCCACCAGCGTGCACTCGACTTTCATCTGTTCGCACAGGGCGTGGGTGATGTCGATGTCGAAGCCGTGCAGTTGGTTATCGGCGTCGACATAGTTGAAGGGCGGGTACGCGCCCTCGGTGGCGAAGCGCAGGGTTTCGGCACTGGCGGCGCCCGTCAGCAGCAGGGCACACGCACCCACCATAGCCATGGTCTTGTTCATCTCGCACCTCTTGCACTCTTGCTATTGTTGTTTTGCCGACGGCCACGAGGTGTAGCCGACGAATTCGTTATGTAGAGCGGCAGTCGCTTCCAAGCGTTTTTCAACATCCGGCCCGAGCTTCTTGCAGACCTCGTTGACCATCAGGTGCACCCACGACAGCATGGTCGCGGTGGATTCCCAGAACAGATTGAACTCGGTGGGGATGCGGAACACCTCGTCGGCGTTGGCATCGGCCCAGTCACAGAAGGTGTCGGTCACCAGGGTGACCGCAATGCCGGCTGCGCGCGCCTTCTGGCACAGCTGCAGGGCGTGACGTGAATAGCGGCGGGCCTCGAACACCACCAGTGCGCTGTCTTCGGCGCGGCCCAGCAGCACGTCGCCGAAATGCCCGGCGCTGAGGTCGACCAGTTGCACGCCATCGCGCAGGTACTGCAGCAGGTGGCTCATGCACATGGCGACGCCGCGCTCGGTCTGAAAGCCCGCGACGAATACCCGCTGCTTGCTCGCCAGACGTTGCGCGGCGCGGTGCCAGGGCTCGCTCTGGCGGTACTCGTGCACTCGGACCAGGGCGGCGATTTCCAGCTCCAGGCTGCCGGCGGTGTCGCTGGCATCGTGGTTCTGGCGGTAGTCTTGCAGGCGGTCACCCACCAGCCATGGGCCATCGCCCAGGTCGTTCTGCAGGTCTTGCTTGAGCGCCTTGAGGTGGGCATAACCTAACGAGCGGCAGAAACGGCCGACACTGGATTCGCTGACGCCGAGCTTGGCAGCAATGCTTGCCGAGGTCTGGAACGGCAGTTCGTGCAGGTTGGCGAGCATGTAGCTGGCGATCGTGCGGCCTGAGGCGGCGGCCCCTTGCAGGCTGTTTTCCAGGCGTTGCTTGATCGGTTGGCTCATGCTGCATCTCCGGGGTGAGGCTTGCGATAGAAAATGAATGTTTTCTGTCATCAAGTCAACATTTGACAGATAGCTGTCACATGCAGGAAAGTTTTTGTCGTTGCAACGCTGTAGCCATTCCAATTCCAACAAGGAGCTTCAGATGTCCGCACCTTCCACCGGCACTGTCGTACGCGTGCCTTTTACCGAGCTGCAGACCCTCTTGCAGGCGATTTTTCAGCGTCATGGCTGCAGCGAGACAGTGGCCCAGGTGCTTGCCCACAACTGCGCCAGCGCCCAGCGCGATGGCGCCCACAGCCACGGGGTGTTCCGTATTCCGGGCTATGTTTCGACCCTGGCCAGCGGCTGGGTCAATGGCCGTGCCACCCCGAAGGTGACCGACGTGGCCTCCGGTTATGTGCGTGTCGATGCCGCCGGCGGCTTCGCCCAGCCGGCACTGGCAGCGGCCCGTGCGCTGTTACTGGAAAAGGCCCGCAGCGCCGGTATCGCCGTGCTGGCCATCCACAACTCGCACCATTTCGCCGCACTGTGGCCGGATGTCGAGCCGTTCGCCGACGAGGGCCTGGTGGCGCTCAGCGTGGTCAACAGCATGACCTGCGTGGTGCCGCATGGCGCCCGCAAGCCGCTGTTCGGCACCAACCCCATCGCTTTTGCCGCGCCCTGTGCCGAACACGACCCGATCGTCTTCGACATGGCCACCAGCGCCATGGCCCACGGTGATGTGCAGATCGCCGCCAGGGCTGGCCAGCAGTTGCCCGAGGGCATGGGCGTGGACGCCAATGGCCAGCCGACCACCGACCCCAAGGCCATTCTCGAAGGCGGCGCCTTGTTGCCGTTTGGCGAGCACAAGGGTTCGGCGCTGTCGATGATGGTCGAGTTGTTGGCCGCAGCGCTGACCGGCGGGCACTTTTCCTGGGAGTTCGACTGGTCCGGGCACCCAGGGGCGAAAACGCCATGGACCGGGCAGTTGATCATCGTCATCGACCCGAGCAAGGCCGAAGGCGAGCGTTTTGCCCAGCGCAGCCGCGAACTGGTGGAGCAGATGCAGGCGGTGGGGTTGACGCGCATGCCGGGCGAGCGCCGCTACCGCGAGCGTGAAGTGGCCGAGGAGGAGGGCGTGGCGCTGACCGAGCAGGAGCTGCATGGCCTCAAGGCGCTGCTGGGCTGAGCCAGGCTGTCGGCGCAGATCGGCGGCTGTGCAATCTTGCATAGACAACCTGCACAATAGGTGATGTTACTCAGCAGCGACTCCGGGTATCCTCAGGGCAGCCTTTCCGAACTGTCCTGATCCAAGGAGCTGCACGCTGTGTTCAAACATGTCGATGCCTATGCCGGCGACCCGATCCTCTCGCTGATGGAAACCTTCAAGGCCGATCCCCGTGCCGACAAGGTCAACCTGAGTATCGGCCTGTACTACGATGAAGCCGGCGTGGTGCCGCAGTTGGCAGCGGTGGATGCGGTCGAGAAACGCATCGCCGGCCAGGCTCACGAAGCCTCGCTCTACCTGCCGATGGAAGGCCTGGCCAGCTACCGCCAGGCCATTCAGGCCCTGCTGTTCGGTGCCGATCACCCGGCGGTGACCGGCGGCCGAGTGGCCACCGTGCAGACCGTGGGCGGTTCTGGCGCACTGAAAGTCGGTGCCGACTTCCTCAAGCGTTATTTCCCGCAGTCCGAAGTCTGGGTCAGCAACCCGACCTGGGATAACCACCGCGCCATCTTCGAAGGCGCCGGTTTCAAGGTGAATAGCTACCCGTACTTCGACCAGACCAGCCGTGGCGTCGACTTCGCTGGCATGCTGCAAGCGCTGCAGACCTTGCCGGCCAACAGCGTCGTGCTGCTGCACCCGTGCTGCCACAACCCGACTGGTGCCGACCTGGACCAGAACCAGTGGCAGCAAGTGGTGGAAGTGGTCAAGGCGCGTCAGCTGATCCCGTTCCTCGATATCGCCTACCAGGGCTTCGGTGAGGGGCTGGTCGAAGATGCCTTCGCCATCCGCGAAATGGCCCGTGCCGGCGTGCCGTGCCTGGTCAGCAACTCGTTCTCGAAAATCTTCTCGCTGTACGGCGAGCGAGTAGGGGGCCTGTCGGTGGTCTGCGACGACGACGCCACTGCCCAGAGCGTACTCGGCCAGTTGAAGGCTACCGTGCGCCGCAACTACTCCAGCCCACCCAACTTCGGTGCTCAGCTGGTTGCCGGTGTGCTCGGCGATGCTGCGCTCAATGCCCAGTGGGCGGCGGAGGTCGAAGTGATGCGCAAGCGTATCCTCGACATGCGTCAGGCACTGGTCGATGCCCTGGGCACGCTGCTGCCGGGGCAGGACTTCCAGTTCTTCCTGCGCCAGCGCGGCATGTTCAGCTACACCGGTTTCAGCGTCGAGCAGGTGCGTCGCCTGCGTGACGAGTTCGGCGTGTACCTGATCGACAGTGGCCGGGTGTGCATGTCTGGCCTGCGACCGGCCAACCTGCAACGGGTGGCCGAGGCGTTCGCCGCCGTTCAGCAGTAATGTGACAGGGGGGCCGCAAAGCGGCCCCCTTGGTTTCACCTTGTTGTCATGACAAGTGCAACCGTCCCTCGGACGGGGCTTCGCAAGTGCAACCTTTCAGTGCACAATCGCGCCCTCTTTTTCGGTTGAGGGGGGCGATACGTCTGTTTCGCCACTCTCAGCCTGTTGCAGTCTTGCGAGTGGAGCTACACCCGGAATGAATGAGCAGGCCCCAAGCGTCGAACGGCGCTATGAAGAATCGACCCCGGCAGCCTTGGGCAGCTGGGCACGTCAAGACACCACCTGGATGCTGGGCCTGTTTGGCACCGCCATCGGTGCAGGCACCTTGTTCCTGCCCATCAACGCCGGCTTGGGCGGCTTCTGGCCGTTGCTGATCCTGGCCGTACTGGCCTTCCCGATGACCTACTTCGCCCACCGCGGGCTGACCCGTTTTGTCCTTTCCGGGCGCACGGGCGGCGATATCACGCAAGTGGTCGAGGAACATTTCGGCATCAAGGCCGGTGCGCTGATCACCGTGCTGTACTTCTTCGCCATCTTCCCGATCCTGCTTATCTATAGCGTGGCGCTGACCAACACCGTTACCAGCTTCATGGAGCACCAGTTGCACATGACGCCGCCGCCACGGGCGCTGCTGTCGTTCGTGCTGATCCTCGGCCTGCTGGCCATTGTGCGTTGCGGTGAGCAGGCTACGGTCAAGGTCATGAGCCTGCTGGTCTACCCGTTCATCGTTGCCTTGGCGTTGCTGGGCCTGTACCTGGTCCCGCACTGGACCGGGGGTATCCTCGACAGCGCCACGCAACTGCCCTCGGGCTCCGCCTTCCTGCACACCGTGTGGCTGGCGATTCCGGTGATGGTGTTCTCGTTCAACCACTCACCGATCATCTCGGCCTTCGCCGTCGACCAGAAGCGCCGCTACGGCGAGCATGCCGATGAGCGCAGCGGCCAGATCCTCGCCCGCGCCCACCTGCTGATGGTGGCCATGGTGCTGTTCTTCGTCTTCAGTTGCGTGCTGACCCTCAGCAGTGCCCAACTGGCTGAGGCCAAGGCGCAGAACCTGTCGATCCTGTCGTACCTGGCCAACCACTTCAGCAACCCGACCATCGCCTTTGCCGCACCACTGATCGCCTTCATTGCCATCGCCAAGTCGTTCCTGGGCCACTACATCGGCGCCAGCGAAGGCCTCAAGGGCATCATCGTCAAGGCCGGTGCGCGCCCGGGTGCAAAAACCCTGGACCGCGTGGTCGCTGCGCTGATGCTGGTGGTCTGCTGGATTGTCGCCACCCTCAACCCGAGCATTCTGGGCATGATCGAATCGCTGGGCGGCCCGATCATCGCGGTGTTGCTGTTCCTGATGCCGATGTACGCCATTCGCCGTGTACCGTCGATGCGCAAGTACAGCGGCGCGATGTCCAATGTGTTCGTCGTGACAATCGGCGTGGTTGCGCTGACTTCGGTGGTTTACGGCTTGCTGAGCTGATTCACCACCGCTGCAAGCAGTGCCCAGGTCGCTTGTCGCGATCTGGGCATTTTTTTGTCCACAATAATTGTCTGGCAATAGAACAATTTTAACTTCACCCATAGGCACCCGGCCGCCTTCATGCTTAACTCAGTGTCCTTTTCAAACCCCGCATAAGGATTTCGTTCATGGCTCAAGTGACTCTCAAAGGCAACCCGGTTCAGGTCAAGGGCAACCTGCCGCAGGCCGGTGCTCAGGCCCCAGCCTTCTCGCTGGTGGGTGAAGGCCTGGCCGACCAGTCGCTGCAGAACTACGCCGGCAAGCGCAAGGTGCTGAACATCTTCCCGAGCGTCGATACCCCAACCTGCGCCACCTCTGTGCGCAAGTTCAATGCCCAGGCCAATGACGTGGCCAACACCGTGGTGCTGTGCATTTCCGCCGACCTGCCGTTCGCCCAGGCGCGCTTCTGCGGTGCCGAAGGCCTGGAGAACGTGAAAAACCTGTCGACCCTGCGCGGCGCCGAGTTCCTCGAGAACTACGGTGTGGCGATTGCTGACGGCCCGCTGGCCGGCCTGGCTGCGCGTGCGGTAGTGGTACTGGACGAGAACGACAAGGTGCTGCACAGCGAGCTGGTAGCTGAAATCGCTGAAGAGCCTAACTACGAGGCAGCGCTGGCTGTCCTGAAGTAAGGGCTTCTGGCGGGGCCGGTACCGGTAACGGAACTCCTGCCACGCCCACCGCTCCAAGCAACACCCTGTAACGGCCCGGAACGATTTCCGGGCCGTTTTCGTTTAAAGTTCAGCGTTTTGGCAACGTCAGCCAAAGGTAAACCTCTGGTAAAGGGCCTTTGCTAAAACGATGCCAGTGCTTATCGTTCACCCTCCCCACATCGTTATTCCGAACAAGGTTCGTTCAACCCATGCAAGCGTCCAAATCCCGTTCCTCCCGTCGCTGGCTCGTCGGCCTGCTGATCCTGCTGCTGGTGGCCTTGCTGGCCTGGTGGCTGTGGCCCGCAACGCCGGCCCACACAGAGGCCGGCAGCGGGCGCATGGGCAAGGGCGGGCGCCCAGGGTTCGGCGCATCCAGCGACCCGGTGCCGGTACGCGTCGAGCCGGCACGGGTTGGCGACTTCCCGCTCTATTACAAAGCCTTGGGCACGGTCACCGCGACCAACACCGTCAACGTGCGCAGCCGGGTGGGCGGTGAGCTGGTCAAGATCCACTTCAAGGAAGGCCAGCAGGTCAAGGCCGGCGACCTGCTCGCCGAGATCGACCCGCGCAGCTACCGCATCGCCTTGCAGCAGGCCGAAGGCACCCTGGCGCAGAACCAGGCTCAGTTGAAGAACGCCCAGGTAGACGTCGCGCGCTACCGAGGCCTGTATGCCGAAGACAGCATCGCCAAACAGACCCTCGACACCGCCGAAGCCCAGGTCGCGCAGTTCCAGGGCCTGGTCAAGACCAACCAGGCGCAGGTCAACGACGCGCGCCTGAACCTCGATTTCACCCAGATCCGTGCGCCGATCAATGGCCGTGTAGGGCTGCGTCAGCTCGACCTGGGCAACCTGGTAGCCGCCAACGACACCACGGCGCTGGTCGTCATCACCCAGACCGAGCCGATCAACGTCGTGTTCACCCTGCCGGAAACCGAGCTGAGCACCGTACTGGAACGTTATCGCAGCGGCGCCAGCCTGCCGGTCGAAGCTTGGGACCGCAGCGACAGCAAGCTGCAGTCCAGCGGTGTACTGGGCAGTATCGATAACCAGATCGACACCACCACCGGCACCCTCAAGTTCAAGGGCCGGTTCGAAAACAAGGACCTGGCCCTGTTCCCCAACCAGTTCGTCAACGTGCGCCTGCTGGCCGACACCCTCAAACAGGTGGTAATGGCCCCTGCGGCGGCCATCCAGTTCGGTAACGACGGCACCTTCGCCTATGTGATCAACGCCGAGAACACCGTCAACGTGCGCAAGCTCAAGGTCGGTGCCAGCGATGGTGAAAACAGTGTGATTCTCGAAGGCCTGGCTGCCGGCG
This sequence comes from Pseudomonas sp. SWRI77, assembly GCF_014269105.1. Classification (NCBI taxonomy): domain Bacteria; kingdom Pseudomonadati; phylum Pseudomonadota; class Gammaproteobacteria; order Pseudomonadales; family Pseudomonadaceae; genus Pseudomonas; species Pseudomonas sp. SWRI77. The sequence goes on from NZ_JABWRV010000019.1 coordinate 96,223, forward strand.
ACCGCCTGGTGCTGGAAGGCACCGACCGGCTGCGAGAGGGCACCAAGGTGGACGTGGTCGAAGACAGCTCGCAAGTGCCGACCGCCCCCGGTCAGCACCTGCAAGGCCAGGACGCCAAGGGCGCCGCCCAGGCTGCTGAAGCAGGCAAGGCGGGCGCATGAACCTCTCGCGCCTGTTCATCCTGCGGCCGGTCGCCACCACGCTGAGCATGCTGGCCATCGTCCTGGCCGGCCTGATTGCCTACACGTTGTTGCCGGTTTCGGCCCTGCCTCAGGTCGATTACCCGACCATCCGGGTCATGACCCTGTACCCCGGCGCCAGCCCGCAAGTCATGACCAGTGCGGTCACCGCGCCGCTTGAACGCCAGTTCGGGCAGATGCCGGGCCTGACCCAGATGGCCTCGACCAGCTCCGGCGGTGCTTCGGTGCTGACCCTGCGCTTCAGCCTCGACATGAACATGGATGTCGCGGAGCAACAGGTGCAGGCAGCGATCAATGCGGCCAGCAACCTGCTGCCCAGCGACTTGCCCGCACCGCCGGTGTACAACAAGGTCAACCCGGCCGACACCCCGGTGCTGACCTTGGCCATTTCCTCCAAGACCATGCCGCTGCCCAAGCTCAACGACCTGGTCGATACCCGGGTGGCGCAAAAGCTCGCCCAGATCAGTGGCGTGGGCATGGTCAGTATCGCCGGTGGCCAACGCCAGGCGGTGCGCATCAAGGTCAACGTCGATGCCCTGGCAGCCAATGGCCTCAACCTCGATGACGTGCGTACGTTGATCGGCGCCTCCAACGTCAACCAGCCCAAAGGCAACTTCGACGGCCCGACCCGGGTGTCGATGCTCGATGCCAACGACCAGCTGCGTTCCCCGGCGGAATACGCCAACCTGATCCTGGCCTACAACAACGGTGCGCCGCTGCGCCTGAAGGATGTGGCCGAGATCGTCGACGGTGCCGAAAACGAGCGGCTCGCCGCCTGGGCCAACGAAAACCAGGCCGTGTTGCTGAACATTCAGCGCCAGCCGGGGGCCAACGTCATCGAAGTGGTCGACCGGATCAAGGAACTGCTGCCTTCGATCACCGACAACCTGCCGGCCGGCCTCGACGTGTCGGTGCTCACCGACCGTACCCAGACCATCCGCGCCGCGGTCAAGGACGTGCAGCACGAATTGCTGATCGCCATCGTCCTGGTGGTCATGGTCACCTTCGTGTTCCTGCGCCGTTTCAGTGCCACCCTGATCCCGTCGATTGCCGTCCCGCTGTCGTTGATCGGCACCTTTGGCGTGATGTACCTGGCCGGTTTTTCGGTGAACAACCTGACCCTCATGGCCCTGACCATCGCCACTGGTTTCGTGGTGGACGATGCCATCGTCATGCTGGAGAACATCTCCCGGCACATCGAGGAGGGCGAAACCCCCATGCAGGCCGCGCTCAAGGGCGCCCGGCAGATCGGCTTCACCCTGATATCGCTGACCTTCTCGCTGATCGCGGTACTGATCCCGCTGCTGTTCATGGCCGATGTGGTCGGCCGGCTGTTCCGCGAGTTCGCGATCACCCTGGCGGTGGCGATCCTGATTTCCCTGGTCGTGTCGCTGACCCTCACGCCGATGATGTGCGCGCGCTTGCTCAAGCGCGAGCCCAAGGAAGAAGAGCAGGGCCGTTTCTACCGCGCCAGTGGCGCCTGGATCGACTGGCTCATCGAGCACTACGGCCGCGGCCTGCAGTGGGTGCTCAGGCATCAGCCGCTGACCCTGCTGGTGGCGGTGGCCAGCCTTGCGCTGACCGTGGTGCTCTACATGGCGGTGCCCAAGGGCTTCTTCCCGGTGCAGGACACCGGCGTGATCCAGGGTATTTCCGAAGCGCCGCAATCGACCTCGTTCGCCGCCATGAGCGAGCGCCAGCAGTCGCTGAGCAAGGTAATCCTGCAGGACCCGGCCGTGCAGAGCCTGTCGTCCTACATTGGCGTGGATGGCGACAACGCCACGCTCAACAGTGGGCGTTTGCTGATCAACCTCAAGCCGCACGGTGAACGTGACGTCACCGCCGGCGAGGTCATCAGCCGCCTGCAGCCGCAGCTCGACAAGCTGGTGGGCATCCGCCTGTTCATGCAGCCGGTGCAGGACTTGAGCATCGAGGATCGGGTCAGCCGCACCCAGTACCAGTTCAGCCTGTCCTCGCCTGACGCCGACCTGCTGGCGCAGTGGAGCGGCAAGCTGGTGCAGGCGCTGCAACAGCGCCCGGAGCTTGCCGACGTGGCCAGCGACTTGCAGGACAAGGGCCTGCAGGTGTACCTGGTGATCGACCGCGACATGGCCAGCCGCCTTGGCATCACGGTTGCGCAGATCACCAACGCCTTGTACGACGCCTTCGGCCAGCGGCAGATCTCGACCATCTACACCCAGGCCAGCCAGTACCGCGTGGTGCTGCAGTCGCAAGCCGCCGCCAGCATCGGCCAGCAGGCGCTGGAGTCGATCCACGTCAAGGCCACCGATGGCGGCCAGGTGCGGTTGTCGGCGCTGGCGCGTATCGAGCAGCGCCAGGCGCAGTTGGCGATTTCGCACATCGGCCAGTTCCCGGCGGTGATGATGTCGTTCAACCTGGCACATGGCGCGTCGCTGGGCGAGGCGGTGAAGGTCATCGAGCAGGTGCAGCAGGAGATCGGCATGCCGATTGGCGTGCAAACCCGCTTCCAGGGCGCCGCAGAAGCCTTCCAGGCCTCGCTGTCGAGCACCTTGCTGCTGATTCTCGCCGCCGTGGTGACCATGTACATCGTGCTGGGTGTGCTCTACGAGAGCTACGTCCACCCGGTCACCATCCTTTCGACCTTGCCCTCGGCGGCGGTCGGCGCGTTGCTGGCATTGCTCATCAGTGGCAACGACCTGGGCATGATCGCCATCATCGGCATCATCCTGCTGATCGGCATCGTCAAGAAGAACGCGATCATGATGATCGACTTTGCCCTTGAAGCCGAACGCCATCAGGGCATGACCCCGCAGGACGCCATCTACCAGGCCGCGTTGCTGCGCTTCCGGCCGATCCTGATGACCACCCTGGCCGCGTTGTTCGGTGCGGTGCCGCTGATGCTCGCAACCGGCTCCGGTGCCGAACTGCGCCAGCCGCTGGGCCTGGTGATGGTGGGCGGGCTGCTGGTCAGCCAGGTGCTGACACTGTTCACCACGCCGGTCATCTACCTTTATTTTGATCGGCTTGCGCATCGTTTTGGTCGGCAGGACGTTGCGGAGGAGCCGGCATGAGCGGCCTCAAGCATCAAGCCGCAAGCTGCAAGCTGATTGGCGTGAGCCGGAGTTCCGAGCCTGCTCGCACGCCCACTTGTAGCTTGCAACTTGCAGCTTGGAGCTACAAATGAACCTGTCCGGTCCTTTCATCCGGCGCCCGGTAGCGACCATGCTGCTGAGCCTGGCGATCATGCTGCTGGGTGGGGTCAGCTTCGGCCTGCTGCCGGTTGCGCCGCTGCCGCAGATGGACTTCCCGGTGATCGTGGTGCAGGCCAACCTGTCCGGTGCCAGCCCTGAAGTCATGGCCGCCACCGTGGCCACGCCGCTGGAACGCAAGCTGGGCAGTATCGCCGGCGTTACCACGCTGACCAGCAGCTCCAACCAGGGCTCGACGCGGGTGATCATCGGCTTTGAAATGGGCCGTGACATCGACGGCGCGGCGCGTGAGGTGCAGGCGGCCATCAATGCCACCCGCAACCTGCTGCCCAGCGGCATGCGCAGCATGCCCACGTACAAGAAGATCAACCCGTCGCAGGCACCGATCATGGTGCTGTCGCTGACCTCCGATGTGCTGCAGAAGGGCCAGCTGTACGATTTGGCAGACACCATCCTGTCGCAGAGCCTGGCCCAGGTATCCGGGGTAGGGGAGGTGCAGATCGGCGGCAGTTCGCTGCCGGCCGTGCGCATTTCGGTGGAGCCGCAGTTGCTCAACCAGTACGGCGTGTCGCTGGACGAGGTGCGCACCGCCGTGGCCAACGCCAACCAGCGCCGGCCCATGGGCTTCGTCGAGGATGCCGAGCGTAGCTGGGAGGTGCGGGCCAACGACCAGCTGGAAACGGCCAAGGACTACGAGCCGGTGGTGATCCGCCAGCAGAACGGCACCATTCTGCGTCTGTCCGACGTGGCGACCATCACCGACAGCGTCGAGAACCGCTACAACAGCGGCTTCTTCAACGACCAGAGCGCGGTGCTGCTGGTGGTCAACCGCCAGACCGGGGCCAACATCATCGAAACGGTCGACCAGATCAAGGCGCAGTTGCCAGCGTTGCAGTCGCTACTGCCGGCCAGCGTCCAGCTGAACGTGGCCATGGACCGCTCGCCGGTGATCAAGGCGACCCTCAAGGAGGCCGAGCACACCCTGTTGATCGCGGTAGGCCTGGTGATTCTGGTGGTCTACCTGTTCCTTGGCAGCCTGCGTGCCTCGTTGATCCCGAGCCTGGCGGTACCGGTGTCGCTGGTGGGCACCTTTGCCGTCATGTACCTGTGCGGTTTCTCCCTCAACAACCTGTCGCTGATGGCGCTGATTTTGGCCACCGGCCTGGTGGTGGACGATGCCATCGTGGTGCTGGAGAACATCTCCCGGCACATCGAGGATGGCCAGCCGCCGATGCGTGCGGCGTTCCTGGGTGCCAAGGAAGTGGGCTTCACGTTGTTGTCGATGAACGTGTCGCTGGTGGCGGTATTCGTCTCGATCCTGTTCATGGGCGGCATCGTGCGCAGCCTGTTCCAGGAGTTTTCGATCACGTTGGCGGCGGCGATCATCGTCTCGCTGGTGGTCTCGCTGACCCTGACACCGATGCTCTGCGCGCGCTGGCTCAAGCCGCACCAGGCGCAGCAGACGCGCGTGCAGCGCTGGAGCGACAAGCTGCACCAGCGCATGGTCAATGGCTATGACCGCAGCCTTGGCTGGGCGCTGCGCCACAAGCGCCTGACCCTGCTCAGCCTGTTGGCCACTATCGGCATCAACATTGCCCTGTACGTGGTGGTGCCCAAGACACTGATGCCGCAGCAGGACACCGGCCAGTTGATGGGCTTTATCCGAGGTGACGATGGCCTGTCGTTCAGCGTGATGCAGCCGAAGATGGAAATCTACCGCCGCGCCTTGCTCGCCGACCCTGCGGTGCAGAGCGTGGCGGGCTTTATCGGCGGCAACAGTGGTACCAACAATGCCATGGTGCTGGTGCGCCTGAAACCGATCAACGAGCGCAAGATCGATGCCCAGAAGGTTATCGAGCGCTTGCGTAAAGAGATGCCCAAGGTGCCCGGCGGGCGCCTGTTCCTGATGGCCGACCAGGACTTGCAACTGGGTGGCGGCGGGCGTGACCAGACTTCGTCGCAGTACCTCTATACCCTGCAGAGCGGCGACCTGGCAGCCCTGCGCGAGTGGTTCCCGAAAGTGGTCGCGGCGGTGCGTGCCTTGCCCGAATTGACCGCCATCGACGCCCGTGACGGCGCCGGCACCCAGCAGGTAACCCTGGTGGTCGATCGTGACCAGGCCAAGCGCCTGGGCATCGACATGGACATGGTCACCACGGTGCTCAACAACGCCTACAGCCAGCGGCAGATCTCGACCATCTACGACAGCCTCAACCAGTACCAGGTAGTGCTGGAGATCAACCCGAAATACGCCTGGGACCCGAGTACCCTGGAGCAGGTGCAGGTGATCACCAATGATGGCGCCCGGGTGCCGTTGTCGACCATTGCCCACTACGAGAACAGCCTGGCCAATGACCGGGTCAGCCACGAGGGCCAGTTTGCCTCCGAAGACATTGCCTTCGACGTTGCCGAAGGCTACAGCCCCGACCAGGCCATGGCTGCAGTGGAGCGGGCGGTGGCCAAGCTGGGCCTGCCCGAAGAAGTCATCGCCAAGCTCGGCGGCACCGCCGACGCTTTCGCCAAGACCCAGGAAGGCCAGCCCTTCATGATCCTCGGCGCGCTGGTGCTGGTGTACCTGGTGCTGGGCATTCTTTATGAAAGCTACATTCACCCGCTGACCATTCTCTCGACACTGCCCTCGGCGGGCGTCGGTGCCTTGCTGGCGCTGTATGTCACCGGCGGCGAGTTCAGCCTCATCTCGCTGCTGGGCCTGTTCCTGCTGATTGGCGTGGTGAAGAAGAACGCGATCCTGATGATCGACCTGGCGCTGCAACTGGAGCGCCACCAGGGCCTGTCGCCGGAAGAGTCCATCCGCCGCGCTTGCCTGTTGCGCTTGCGGCCGATTCTGATGACCACCCTGGCGGCCATCCTTGGCGCCTTGCCGCTGCTGGTCAGCCGTGCCGAAGGCGCGGAAATGCGCCAGCCGCTGGGTTTGACCATCATCGGCGGCCTGGTCTTCAGCCAGATCCTCACCCTTTATACGACACCGGTGGTCTATCTGTACCTCGACCGCCTGCGTCACCGTTTCAACCATTGGCGCGGCGTGCGCACCGACGCCGCTCTGGATACCCCGCTATGAACTTTGCCCAGACACCCCTTCACCGTACCCTGCAGTCGTTGACCCTGGGGCGTGGCTCGCGCCTGCTCGGCGCCAGCTTGTGTGTGGCGCTGCTCAGTGCCTGTACCCTGAGCCCGGACTACCACCGCCCCGAGCTGAGCACCCCGGCGCAGTACAAGCAGGCCGAGGGCTGGAGCCAGGCCAAGCCGTCGGACGCGATTGCCCGTGGCGCCTGGTGGGAGGTCTATGGCGATGCCGGGCTCAATGCCTTGGTCGAAGAGCTCAACCGCAGCAACCAGACCGTCGCGCAGTCCGAAGCCCAGTACCGCCAGGCCCAGGCGCTGGTGCGCAGCAGCCGCGCCGCGCTGTTCCCGAGCCTGGACCTGAGCGCCAGCAAGAACCGTTCGGCTCAAGGCACTGGCAGCTCCAGCTCCAGCCTGTCGAACAACAGCAGCGGCATTCGCAACACCTACAACACGCAGCTCGGCGTGAGCTGGGAGATCGACCTGTGGGGCAAGCTGCGTGAAACCTTGAACGCCAACGAAGCCAGTGCCGAAGCCAGCTTTGCCGACCTTGCCTCGATCCGCCTGAGCCAGCAGTCGGAGCTGGTGCAGAACTACCTGCAGTTGCGTGTGATCGATGAGCAGAAGCGCCTGCTGGAAGCGACCGTGGCCACCTACGAGCGCTCGCTGCGCATGACCGAAAACCAGTACCGCGCCGGTGTGTCCGGGCCAGATGCGGTGGCGCAGGCGCGGACCCAGCTGAAAAGCACCCAGGCGGACCTGATCGACCTGATCTGGCAGCGTGCGCAGTTCGAGAATGCCATTGCCGTGTTGCTGGGCAAGGCCCCGGCTAACTTTGCATTGGCCGACAGCAAGAGCATCCCGGCGCTGCCGGACATCCCCGTGACATTGCCCTCGCAATTGCTCGAGCGCCGCCCGGACATTGCCTCGGCCGAGCGCAACGTGATGGCCGCCAACGCCAATATCGGCGTATCGCGGGCTGCCTACTTCCCCGACCTGAGCCTGAGCCTGAGTGGGGGCTATTCCAGCAGCAGCTTCAGCAATTGGATCGAACTGCCGAACCGGTACTGGTCGGTAGGGCCTTCGCTGGCCATGACCCTGTTCGATGCGGGCAAGCGCAGCGCCGAGGTGGACCGTACCGTGGCGGTGTATGACCAGACCGTAGCGCAGTATCGCCAGACCGTGCTCGATGGCTTCAAGGAAGTGGAAAACTACCTGGTGCAGCTGAAGGTATACGGCGATGAAGCGGTGGTACGCCAGGAGGCGTTGGACGCGGCGCGTGAGTCGCTTCGCCTGACGGAGAACCAGTACCGCGCGGGGCTGATCGGCTACCTGGATGTGGTGAACGTGCAGACCACGGCGTTGAGTAACGAGCGCAGTGTGCTGAACCTGCTGCAAGGGCGGTTGGTGGCGAGTGTGCAACTGATTGCCGCGCTGGGCGGCGGTTGGGATGCCGAGCAGGCGTTTGCCGAGTAGGAACTCGCCCAGCCCTAGGGCTGTGTGAGCACCTGTCTTGCTCGAAACTCAGAAAACACGCATGACCCAGTAGGAGCGGGCTTGCCCCCGCGAATACGGGCGAAGCCCGTGCCATTCTCTGCGGTGCGTGCTTCGCGGGGCAAGCCCGCACCCACAGGCCGCGCCTGGGCAGGGCCTAAGAAGGGGATGTTGGATCCATTCCCATTCGCAAAAACCCCGTGCGTTTCGCCAAAGCTTGAGTACAATCGTCAGCTTTTTCCGGGCCCCCTGGCCTGTCGCTGGAACTCCCAATGCTCACAGGCAGCTACTCCTCTTCGTTGGTGTTGATTTCGCTGTGCGTGGCGATCCTGGCGTCCTATACCGCCCTTGACCTGACCGGCCGTATTGCCACGGCCAAAGGCAGGGCTGTGCACCTGTGGATGGGGGGCGGCGCGCTGGCCATGGGCATCGGCGTGTGGTCGATGCACTTCATCGGTATGCTCGCGTTCAGCCTGCCCATCGACCTGGGCTACGACCTAGGGCTCACGGCGTTTTCGCTGTTGATCGCTGTGCTGTCGTCAGGCTTTGCCTTGTGGCTGGTGAGCCAGCCAAGCCTGCCCTGGCTGCAACTGGGCTTCGGTGCGTTGATCATGGGGGCAGGCATCAGTTGCATGCACTACACCGGTATGGCCGCGCTGCGCATGCTACCGGGCATCGACTATGACCCAACGCTGTTCGGCGCTTCGCTGTTGATCGCCGTTGGCGCCTCGGCGGCGGCGCTGTGGATCGCGTTTCGCTTGCGCAGGCACACCCCTTACGTGCGCCAGATCCGGGGCCTGGCGGCCGTGATCATGGGGGTTGCCATAGTGGGCATGCACTACACCGGCATGGCGGCGGCCAATTTCCCTACGGGTAGCTTCTGTGGTGCGCTGGGCGGCGGGCTGCAAGGCGACGGGCTGGTCTACCTGGTGCTGATCACCACCCTGGCGGTATTGGCGGTGGCGTTGCTGACCTCGGTGCTGGACGCGCGCCTGGAAGCGCGCACCGCTGAACTTGCCCGCTCGCTGACCCTGGCCAACCAGGAGCTGACCCAGCTGGCCCTGCACGACACGCTCACCGACCTGCCCAACCGTACCCTGCTGGCCGACCGCATCGAGCAGGCCATCGGCAAGGTGGCGGAGCAGGGCGGGTGCTTTGCCTTGATGTTCATCGACCTGGATGGCTTCAAACCGGTCAACGATGCCTTTGGTCATCATGTCGGCGACTTGTTGCTCAAGGCCGTGGCCGCACGTTTGCGTGGCCACTTGCACAGCCAGGACACCTTGGCGCGCATTGGCGGCGACGAGTTCGTGCTGCTGGTGGAATTGCAGGAGCCAAACGATGCCATGGACGTGGCGGTCAAACAGGTCAACCTGGTGTCGCGGCCGTTCCGTGTCGCCGAGCATGATCTGCAACTCACGGCCAGCCTGGGCATCGTCTTGTACCCCGGCAATGGCCTGGACCAGCACGAGTTGCTGCGCAATGCCGATGCCGCGATGTACCACGCCAAAAGCGCAGGCAAGAATGGCTACAGCTTCTTCGACGTGTCGATGAACAGCAACGCCCGGCAGCAACTGCAGTTGCTGCAGGACCTGCGCCAGGCGCTGGAGCAGGGCCAGTTCCGCCTGCATTACCAGCCCAAGTTCGATGCCCAGGCCTGCCAGCCGATCGGTGCCGAAGCCCTGCTGCGCTGGGAGCACCCGCAGCAGGGGTTGTTGCTGCCTGATCGGTTCATCGGCCTGGCGGAAAAGACCGGCCTGATCATCCCCATTGGCGAATGGGTGCTCGACGAAGCCTGCCGGCAGATGCGCCAGTGGCTGGACCAAGGGCACCTGGGCTGGCGCATGGCGGTCAACCTTTCGGCCATCCAGTTCTGCCACGCTGGGCTGGTCGAAAGCGTGGCCCGGGCTTTGAGCGAGAATGGCCTGCCGGCCAACTGCCTGACCCTGGAAATCACCGAAACCACCGCCATGCACGACGCCGATGCCAGCCTGACGGTGCTGCAACGCCTGTCCGACATGGGCGTGGACTTGTCAATCGATGACTTTGGCACTGGTTACTCCAGCCTCATGTACCTCAAGCGCCTGCCGGCTAACGAACTGAAGATCGACCGCGGTTTCGTGCGTGACCTGGAGCAGGACAGCGATGACGCCGCGATTGTCTCTGCAATCGTTGCCCTGGGCCAGGCACTGGGTTTGCGCATCGTTGCCGAAGGGGTAGAGACCGACAAACAGCAAGACTTCCTCACCCGCCTGGGGTGCGATTCGCTGCAAGGTTATCTGCTGGGCCAGCCGGTGCCGGCAGAGCAGTTCATGGGCAATTTGCAGTCGCTGCGCCAGGAACCCGAGGTGCCGGTTTAGCCTGCGTCGCGCAAGGCGAAGACCGGTACGAAGGCGTCCATTTCGGCCTCGACCGCTTCGATGATGCGCTCGACATCCGCTGCGGCCATGATGGCGGCGCAAGGGATGCCGGCGATGGCCAGCAGGGTTTCCCCGGTGGCGCGGTCGAACAGGCGCGCGATCATGCTGCGCGGCGCATCCATGCTGGCCTCGAAGCCCAACGGGTGGAAATGCCAGCGCATCACCTGGCAGGCGTTTGGGAACGTCATCTTGTTCATGCCAGCCTCCTTGTCCTTACCTGGACGCGGTGAGCGGGTGGCCGCAGGCACGGCCGCCGGGAATGTAACCATAGCACCTGCCATGGGGAATTCCCGGCTGCAGATAGGGTTAATGTGCCAATGCATGACCGTGGTCACATCCTTTTCATGGACCGCACTGGGCTAATGACGTCTTGGCAAACGTTTTCCTTGGGCAACAGCGCGCGGATACAACGTTATTCTGCACAATCAGTACGTAGTAATTTCAGACGAATGGTGCGGCGTGCCATTTCTGACGCTCGATTGAATATGGGGCAGTCCGCCGATGGCATCTGATACGCGTGGACGGTTGAATTGAGATGCAATTTCTAATGGCGGCTGAAGGGTGGGCTGTTCCCGTAGAATCAATGTCCTGGCCCTCATCGACTGCTCGGTTGGGACAGACGCGGCAGCCATTGCCACGTCGCCGAGTACCCTAAAGCCTGGCGCTAGCTGGTCAGCCAGATGGCCCCAAGTCTCCTTAATGACATGAGTGGCAGTGCGAATTAACCCGCGGGTAGCACGGAGTAGGTATCGAACTATCCAAAACTGACCGCTTGGATCATGTCGATTGACTGGATCGCCTTGGCAATAGCTGTATGAATTAAATCCCCCTTTTCCAAAGGGAGACAGCGCGTCCGATGAGGCGAACCGGAAAATGCCGGGTTTATAGAGACGCAGTCCATTGCCCAACGGATAACCGCCAGAAGCAGTGTCGAAGCGTTGGCCGACGAAAGATGACGAAAGCAAGGGTTCATCCGAGCTCCCGCCACCATAAGGTGTGTAGGGAAATGCCGAGCGTGTTGAAGCGCTTCCTATAATGGAGCGTGCGTCGTCTAACTGGTAAAGCTGCACATTCGTGGTATCAGATTTTTGCCCGATCCCGATTCCCTGAGCCCGCAGGATACGCTCGGATGAGGCACCCTTGATACTGCATAAGCGATTTGCCTCGTAGAAGAATCGCGTAGACGTTGGAGGTTGGGCAAAAATAGTCATGGTTTCGACCTGCAGCGGATAACGAATTCCTTATTCTTTCTGCCTGTTGACGGGCCGTCTACTGGCAGAACTGTCAGGGTAATTAACCCAGCAGGCCCGCCGCAATATTGATGGTGAACCCCAGAATCGCCGTGTTGAACACGAAGCCGACCACGGAGTGCGCCAGCACCACCCGCCGCAGCCCACGCCCGGCGACGCCGACATCGGACGTTTGCACCGCCACGCTGATGGTGAACGAGAAGTAATGGAAGTCCCAGTAATCGGGGTTGCGTTCACCATCGGCGAAGCGCAGTGGGGGTTCGTGGTTTTGCCCGTTATAGAACAGCCGGGCGTAGTGCAGGCTGAAAATGCAGCCGATCAGCAGCCAGGAGCCGGCCACGGTCAAGCCGGTGTAGAGGTAGTGCAGGGTCAGCGCATTGCCTTGCAGGCCGCGGCTGGAGACCAGTTGCAGGGTGATCGCGGCCAGGCTGGCGATGGCGGCGATGCACACGGTAAACAGAACCAGCCCGGCGTTTTCGTCCTCGATCTGGGCGACCTTGCGGACTTTATCCGGGTTGGCGTTCCAGGTCAGCCACAGCACCAGCAGCAGGTAAAGCCAGACACCGAGGTTCCAGCCGACGAGGATGTGCTGGACGGTGTCACCTGCCGGGACCAGCCAGGCGCCGATGATGCCGACCAGGGCGGCGAGCGTGAGGCGGGGGTGAGTGCGGGTCAGGCGGTGGACAGCCATGGGGCCTCGTTGCCGGGGAGTGATGGCAAATACTCTAGACCATCGCGCGGCATTGCAACTCTCAGTACACTGCAGGCTCCAACACCAACATCCGTTGAACTCGAGGTTTCTGCATGACGCTCAGTCCTTTGGCAGGCAAGCTGGCTCCGGCCAGCGTGCTGGTCGATATTCCCCGACTGCTCACCGCTTACTACACCGGCCGCCCCGACGCGGCGGTGGCGGCCCAGCGGGTGGCCTTCGGCACCTCGGGGCACCGAGGTACTTCCTTCGAGTTGAGTTTCAACGAGTACCACGTGCTGGCCATCACCCAGGCCATCTGCCTGTACCGCCAGGAGAAGGGCATCGACGGCCCGCTGTTCATCGGCGCCGACACCCACGCGCTGTCGGCACCGGCCTCGGCCAGTGCGCTGGAAGTGCTGGCGGCCAACGGCGTGCAGGTGATGTTGTCCAAAGACGACGAGTACACGCCGACCCCGGCGGTGTCCCACGCCATCCTTTGCTACAACCGTGGCCGCGAACAAGGCCTTGCCGACGGCATCGTCATCACGCCGTCGCACAACCCGCCGCAAAGCGGGGGCTTCAAGTACAACCCGCCCAATGGAGGCCCGGCCGACAGCGACGTGACCAAGTGGGTCGAGGCCAAGGCCAACGAACTGCTGGCGGCGAACCTGGCGGGCGTCAAGCGCATGGACCATGCCCAGGCCTTGCAAGCGGCCACCACCCATCGCCACGACTACGTGAGCCACTACGTGGCAGACCTGGGCAATGTCATCGACTTCGATGTGATTCGCAGCGCCAACCTGCGCCTGGGTGTTGACCCGTTGGGTGGGGCCGGGGTGCATTACTGGGCGGCGATCGCCGAGCACTACAAGCTCAACCTGGAAGTGGTCAACACCGAGGTCGACCCGACCTTCCGCTTCATGACCGTCGACTGGGACGGCCAGATCCGCATGGACCCATCCTCGCCCCACGCCATGCAGGGCCTGATTGGCCTGCGCGAGCGCTTCGACGTGGCGTTTGCCTGCGACCCGGACCACGACCGCCATGGCATCGTCACCCCGGATGGCCTGTTGCAGCCGAACAACTACCTGGCTGTGGCCATCGACTACCTGTTCCGTCACCGCCCGCAGTGGCGCAGCGACGCGGCAGTGGGCAAGACCGTTGTGTCCAGCGGCCTGATCGACCGCGTCACCGAGCGCCTGGGCCGCGAACTGTATGAGGTGCCGGTGGGCTTCAAGTTCTTTGCCCAGGGCCTGTTCGATGGTTCGTTGGGTTTTGGTGGCGAGGAAAGCGCGGGGGCGTCGTTCCTGCGCCGCGATGGCTCGGTCTGGGCCACTGACAAGGACGGGTTGATTCCGGCCTTGCTGGCCGCAGAGATGACCGCACGAACCGGGCGCAATCCGAGCCAGGCCTATGCGGACCTGACGGCGGCACTGGGCAAGCCGTTTGCTACGCGTGTCGAGGCCAAGGCCGATGTACGGCAGAAGGCGTTGCTGAGCAAGCTGGCACCCGAACAGGTCAAGTCGACCGAACTGGCCGGTGAGCCGATCGTGCAGATCCTCAGCCATGCGCCAGGCAACGGCCAGGCGATTGGCGGGTTGAAGGTGATGACCGCCAACGGCTGGTTTGCCGCGCGGCCGTCGGGCACCGAGGACATCTACAAGATCTACGCCGAGAGCTTCATCGACGAGGCGCACCTGCAGCGCCTGGTGCAGGAAGCGCAGGTGTTGGTGGACGCCGCCATCGCCTGATTCCCTGCAGAGGCGGCCTTGCTGGGCCGCTTCTCTGCCTCAGGCGGTAGGCAGCTCGAACCCGGCAACCCCACGCCCAAGCTTCAACGCCTGCGCATGCAGCACCTGCATCAGGTGCAGCGCCGAGTGCGAGGGCGGTTCGAAGCGCGAATAGACAAAGCTGATGTCGAAGTGGATTTCTTCGGCCAGTGGCACCACCGCCAAGCCGCTGTCCTGCGCCACGAACTCGTCGATCAGGGTAAGCCCCATGCCTTGCTTGACCAGGGCCACGGCTTCGTTGGCATTGGTGAACGACAACAATGATTGCAGCTGCAGGCCGCGCTGGTGGATGTGTTCGGCCAGCAGTTTGCCAAACGGCATGTCGGGCCTGAACAACAGCAAGTCATGGCCTTGCAGTTGCTCCAGGGTCAGGGATGCCTGCCGCGCCAGGGCGTGCTCCGGTGGCATCACCACCACCATGCGGCCACGCATGAACGCCCGTGAATGCAGGTGATCGTGGATCACCGGCAAGGCGGCAATCGACAGGTCGACCTTCTTCGACAGGATCTGGTTCGGCATTTCACCCATCAGCGAGGTTTGCCACTCGATGTTCAGCGAGGGCGACTCGCGCTTGAGCTGGGCCAGCGCAATCGGGATGACCACGGTCGACAGTGATGCGCTGCACGAGATGCGCAGGTTGCGATGGCCGCCACTGGCCAGTGACAACGCACATTCATTGACCTCCAGCGCCGCCTGATACACCCGCTCGACTTCGCGAAAGAGAATCTGCGCCTCGTGGGTAGGCACCAGGCGGTTGTTGATGCGCTCGAACAACCGGTACGCCAGGCGCCCCTCGATGTACTGGATCAACTTGCTCACCGCCGGCTGCGACACATAAAGCATTTTCGCCGCCGCGCTGATCGACCCGGTCAGCATCACCGCACGAAACACTTCCATGTGCCGCAGTTTGAACACCAGCGCGCGGGTTTCCGGGCCTTCGTTGTCGAGGGGCATGAGCATTACCTTTGGTTATGGTATTCGCCATCTGGGTATGAGCGCTTCCGCTGGGCTCGCAGTATCTTGAACCGAGTCGAGCCGCCTTTGCGGCGCACCATAACAAGATCTGCAGGCAAGCGCAGCGGCGCTTGAGGGGAGTGCTGCGTGAACATCTTTGACGAACCCAAGATCGATTGCCATAACCATCTGTTTGACCCCGCCCGCTTTGCCTATCACCCCGACGCGCCCTATGCACCTTCCGGGCAGGAGGTCGCCACCCTCGAGCAGTTCAACCGGGTGATGGAAGCCTACGGTGTGCAGCATGCCTTGCTGGTAGGCCCCAACAGCGGCTACCACACCGACAACCGTTGCCTGTTGCACGCCCTGGCCGTGGGGCAGGGGCGTTTCAAGGGCGTGGCGGTGGTCGACCCTGGCATCACCCTCGATGCGCTGGCCGCGCTGCGGGCCCAAGGGGTGGTCGGGGTGGCTTTCAACCCGGCGCTGTACGGTGTGGCGAGCCTCGACGCGGTCGACGGGCTGTTCGGCAAGCTCGCCGAACTCGACCTGTTTGCCCAGGTGCAGGTCTGCGAAGACCAGTTGCTGGCGTTGCGCGGGCTGCTGCAGCGTACCTCGGCACGCCTGTTGATCGACCACTGCGGCCGTCCAGACGTATGCGCCGGCGTCCAGCAGCCGGGCTTCCAGGCCTTGCTGCAGTTGGCTGGCAGCGGCCGGGCCAGCGTCAAGCTGTCCGGTATGCAGAAGTTTGCCGCGGCCGATGCACTGCTGGCGCAGAGCAGTGCCTACGTCCATGCCCTGATCGAGGCCTTTGGCCCGGATGCTTGTGTGTGGGGCTCCGACTGGCCGTTCATTCGCCAGCGCGCGCGGGTGGACTACGGGCCCTTGCTGAAACTGGCCGAGCGCCTGATGCCGGACGCGCAACTGCGCCGCAAGGTCATGTGGGGCACGCCGCGACGTCTGTTCGGGTTCGCCTGACGCAGCGCCCTTTGCCATTCCAATAACAAGAGAGCAACCGTCATGAACACTGAGCAGAACATCGGCTTGGGGGTGTTCGACACCCCAGCACGCCTGCAACAACGCACCCGCACGCGCTTCATGATCCTGGCGCTGATATCTGGCGGCACCATGATCAACTACCTCGACCGCAGCGTGATGGGCATAGCGGCGCCCAGTATCAGTGCCGACCTGGGCCTGAATGCGGCGATGATGGGGGTGATTTTTTCGGCGTTTTCCTGGACCTACGCGGCGGCGCAGATCCCGGGCGGGATCCTCATCGACCGGCTGGGTACCAAGTTTACCTACTGGCTGGCCTTGACGCTGTGGTCGCTGTTCACCGGCTTGCAGGGGTTGGCCCAGGGCTTTCTGTCGCTGTTGGGCATGCGTTTTCTGGTGGGGGTGACCGAAGCACCGTGCTTCCCCACCAACAGTCGCGTAGTGGCGACCTGGTTCCCGCAGAGTGAACGGGCCAGGGCGACCGGTATCTACACCTTCGCCGAGTACACCGGGCTGGCCTTTTTAACGCCGCTGCTGTTCTGGGTGCTGCATGCCTACGGCTGGCGTTTTCTGCTGATGGCGGTCGGGCTGATGGGCATCCTGTATGGCCTGGTCTGGTGGCGCAAATACCATGAACCGCACCAGTCCACCACGGCTAACCAGGCCGAACTCGACTACATCGCCGCCGGCGGCGGCGTGGTCGACGGTGGCCAGAAAGCCACGGTGTTCCGCTGGTCGCAGATCCCGGCGTTGCTCAAGCACCGCAACATGCTGGGTATCTGCCTGGGGCAGTTTGCCTGCAACTCGACCAACGTGTTCTTCCTGACCTGGTTTCCGACGTACCTGGTGACCGAGCGGCACATGCCGTGGCTGAAGGTCGGCTGGGTCGCAGTCCTGCCTTTCATCGCCGCGTCGCTGGGGACCCTGGTCGGCGGCTGGTTGTCCGACGCCTTGCTGCGCCGTGGCTACTCGCTGAACGTGGCGCGCAAGCTGCCGGTGATTGCCGGCCTGCTCACGGCCTCGGTCATTGTGTTGGCCAACTATGTCGAATCCGACGCGCTGGTGATCGCCATTCTCTGCATCGCCTACTTTGCCCAGGGCATGTCGGCGCTGGCCTGGATGATCGTCTCCGATATCGCGCCTAAAGGCCTGCTGGGTTTGAGTGGCGGCCTGTTCAACCTGTTCGCCAACGCGGCGGGCATCGTCACCCCATTGACCATCGGCATCATCGTGTCAATGACCGGCTCGTTTGTCTGGGCCCTGGTCTTCGTGTCGTCGATCACCGTCCTGGGTGCGCTGTGTTACCTGTTCATGGTGAGCGACCTGCGTCGCCTGCCAGACGTTCCCTCTCTCGATAATGGAGCAAAGCAATGAGCCAATACCTGCAAGGGCAGACTGCAATCGTCACCGGCGGCATGCGTGGCATCGGCCTGGGCATTGCGCAGCGGTTGCACGCTGCCGGCGCCCAGGTGGTGATCTGGGACCTCGCGGTCGATGGCTGGGACGCGGCCGAGCAGGGTTTCGAGCCTGTGCTGCGTCAGTCGGTCGATGTGTCGTCCCTGGCTTCGGTAGAGGCGGCCTTCGCCCATGTGCTGGCGCAGGTCGGGCAGGTCGAGATCCTGGTCAACAACGCCGGTATCAATGGCCCGGTGGTGCCCGCCTGGGAATACCCGCCAGCGGCCTGGGACAAGGTCATCGCCATTGACCTGAACGGCGTGTTCTATTGCTGCCGCACCGCCATCCCGCACATGCGTGAGCGCGGCTACGGGCGCATCGTCAATGTCGCCTCGATGGCCGGCAAGGATGGCGTGCAATACATCTCGGCCTACTCGGCAGCCAAGGCAGGGGTGATCGCCTTCACCAAGGCCGCGGCCAAGGAGCTGGCGCAGGATGGCGTGTTGCTCAACTGCGTGGCGCCGGCCATGGTCGAAACACCGCTGATGGCCGAGATGACCCCGGAGCACATTGCCGCGAGCAAGGCCAAGATCCCCATGGGGCGGTTCCTGAAGGTAGAGGAAATCGCCAACATGGTGAGCTGGATCGCCGGGCCCGAGTGCAGTTTCACCACCGGCTTCGTGTTCGACCTCAGCGGCGGGAGGGCGACCTATTGAGTGGCCTCGGCGTCGCTCACCTGACGGCGCTGGACCTGGCGCCTGCGGTGCTGGTGCGCGAGGCGCGCCGTGCCGGCTTCAGTTCGGTGGGGCTGCGCTTGCACCCGGTGCTGCCGGGTGCACTGGCTTACCCGGAAGCGGCGGGTAGCCAGGCGCTGCGTGAGCTCAAGGCGGTGATGGCGGGCGAGGGCGTGCGGGTCGCTGACATCGAGTTCGTGTCATTGACGCCCGAGGTGGTGGTCGCCGATTACGAGCCGTTGCTGGCGGCAGGTGCAGAGCTGGGGGCGGTGAGCTTGACGGTGTCGGGGGATGACGCCGATTTCGCGCGTCTGACCGGGCACTTCGCGGCCTTGTGCGTGCTGGCGCGGGGTTATGGCCTGCGCGTGGACCTTGAGTTCATGCGCTGGCGGCCGGTGGCGACCGTGCAGCAGGCCTACAGCGTGGTGGCAGGGGCGGGGCAAGGCAACAGCGGTGTGCTGGTCGATGCCCTGCACTTGTTTCGCGCGGGGGGGCAGGTGGCGGACCTTGCCCACATGGACCCGCATTACTTGCAGGCCGTGCAGTTATGCGATGTGCCCCTGCAGGCGCCACCCGAGAGCGGCATCATCCAGGAAGCGCGCCAGGGCCGGCAGTTGCCGGGCGACGGGCAACTGCCGTTGGTGCAGTTGCTCGCAGCCTTGCCCAAAGGCGTCAGCCTCAGCGTGGAAGTGCCGTCAGCCCAGTTGCACGGGGCACAGCGGCTAACGGCGGCTGCGCGGGTAACGCAGGCCTGGCTGAGTGCGCAGGCGGTGGCTCAAGCCTGATCCGGCACCACGGCGATCACGTCGATCTCCATCAGCCACTCGGCCTGGGCAAGGCCTGCCACCACCAGCCCGGTGGAAATCGGGAACACGCCCTTGAGCCACTTGCCGACTTCCTTGTACACCGGCTCGCGGAAGCGCGGGTCGGTGATGTAGGTGGTGGTCTTGACGATGTGCGACAGGTCCGAGCCTGCCTCTTCAAGCAGCTGCTTGACGTTTTTCATCGCCTGTTCGGCTTGTGCCCGTGGGTCACCCAGGCCCACCAGTCGCCCTTCGAAGTCGGTGCCCACCTGGCCGCGTACGTAGACGGTGTTGCCGGCGCGCACTGCCTGGCACAGGTCGTTGTCCAGGGTCTGGTTGGGGTAGGTGACCTTGGTGTTGAACATGCGGATACGGGTATGGGTAGGCATCAGTGGGCTCCGAGGGTGCTGACGTTGCTGATCGTGGGTTGTTGCTGGTCATCCGCTGCGCGTTGATCGCTGTCGCGGTAGGCCAGGTAGGTCCGTTGCGTGGCGATGTGGCCGGCGACGTGCTTGGCGTCGTGCCACACGCCCCAGATGAACGACGAGCCGCGGCGTGACAGCCAGGGCAGGCCGAGGAAGTACACGCCCGGTTCGCGGGCAACGCCGCGCTGGTGTTGAGGCTTGCCGTTGGCGTCGAAGGTGTCGACCTGCAACCAGCTGAAGTCCACGCCATAGCCGGTGGCCCAGATGATGCTGCTGACGCCGGCCTTTATCAGGTCGAGTTCGAGCAGCGGGTTGCTGACGCACTCTGGGTCGGGCAGCCGCTCGCGAGCTGCGGGCTCTTCTGGCAAGTCCAGGCCGTTGCGTTCGATGTAGGCATCGGCGGCATCGAGCAGGGCCAGGTAGTTCTCGTCGCCACGGCGAATGTTGTCCGCCAGGTTGTCCTGGAAGCGGGCAACGCCTTCGCTGAACGACTGAGTGAGGCCGACCAGGGTCATGCCTTGGTGGGCGAGGGCGCGGAAGTCCACCGTGTGGCCGCCGCGTGCGCCGCTGACGGCAATGGTCACGTGCTCACGGCCGGGCTTGGCGATTTCTGCGTCCCACTCGCCCAGCACGCCCAGCCACCAGCAGAAGTCGCGGTTGCGGTAGGCCCGTGGCGGGCGGTCATGGGCGCCGACCGAGAGGTACACCTGGCGCCCGGCGCGCATCAGTTCTTCGGCGATCTGCACGCCCGAAGAACCCGCACCCACTACCAGCACGGCGCCTGCGGGCAACTGCTCGGGGTTGAAATAGGCGGCGGAGTGGATCTGGTGCATACGTGGGTCTTGCGGCGCAATGGCCGGAATCACCGGGCGCTGGAACGGGCCGGTGGCGGCGACCACGCGGTTGGCGCGGATCACGCCCTCGTTGGTTTCGATGGTGAAGCCGGGGCGGTCGCTGTTACGCACCACTTTCTTCACTTCGATGCCGGTACGTACCGGCAGGTTGTACTTGCGCACGTACTGTTCGAAGTAGTCAGCGACCTGGTCCTTGCCGGCGAATGCATCGGCATCGAGGTTGAATTCGAGCCCCGGGAAGCGGTCATGCCAGACCGGGCCGTTGGCGACCAGCGAGTCCCAGCGGCCGGTGCGCCAGGCTTCGGCGATGCGGTTGCGCTCCAGTACCAGGTGCGGCACGCCGAGCTTGTTCAGGTGTTCACTCATGGCCACGCCGGCTTGGCCGGCGCCGACGACGAGGGTGTCGATTTCGATGTTGTTCAGAGTCATGTCCGAGCCCTTTTCTGGCGATTTTTGTAAGGTCGGTTTGGAGGACCGCCGTTGCCTGGGGCCAGACTAGGGATGCAGCACAAATGGCGAAAATAGTATTTAGCTGGTGCTTGCCGATAAAACGGCGAAGGCCTTGATTCGTGCGGCTTGCAACGGTGTTTTGGCGGTTTTTCGCAGGGCGGTCGAGGGGCTTAGTTTTTTCCTGTTCAAGCCCTCGGAAAAAGGTCGTTTCGCATGCTGGATGCTTCCACCCAGAATGGCGTGCATTGGACAGAACAACAGGAGCCATGACATGACTTTCTCCATCATCGGTCGCTGCCAGGAAACCGGCCAGGTCGGTATCGCCATCAGTTCGTCGAGCATTGCGGTAGGGGCACGCTGCCCCTGGGTTCGTGCAGGTGTGGGGGCGGTCGCGACCCAGAACATCACCTTGCCGGCACTCGGGCCGCAGCTGCTCGATGCCTTGGAGCAGGGGCAGTTGCCGCCTGCCGCGCTGGACCGGGTGCTCAATGCCAACGGCTGGAGCGAATACCGTCAGGTCACGGTGATCGACAGCCATGGCCAAGTTGCGCTGTTCACCGGCAAGCAGGCCCTGGGTGTACATGATGCCGTGGCGGGCGAGCAGTGCGCTGCGGCCGGTAACTTGCTGTCTTCCCGGCAGGTGATCGAGGCCATGGTGCACGCCTTCGAACAGGCCGAGGGGCATCTGGCCGACCGCCTGCTGGCGGCCATGCACGCGGCCATGGCGGCGGGGGGCGAGGCCGGCCCTGTGCACTCTGCGGCATTGAAGATTGCCGGGGAGCTGACCTGGCCCTTGGTGGACCTGCGTGTCGACTGGGCCGATGAGGACCCGATCGGGCAACTGGAGGGTCTGTGGCAGGCCTATCGCCCCCAGATGCAGGACTACGTGACCCGCGCCCTCGACCCCACGGCAGCGCCAAGCTACGGGGTACCGGGGAATGAGTGAGTTCGCCAGCCGCGCGCTGCTTGCCCGGCTGATCGGCTTTGCCACGGTCAGCCGCGATTCCAACCTGGCGCTGATTGGCTTTATCCGTGACTACTTGGCGGGTCTTGGCGTGGACTGCGAGTTGTTCCATAACGCCGAAGGCACCAAGGCCAACCTGTTTGCCACCATCGGTCCGCAGGACGTGGGCGGTGTGGTGCTGTCGGGGCACACCGACGTGGTACCGGTGGACGGCCAGGCCTGGACGGTCGAGCCGTTTGCCCTGAGCGAACGTGATGGGCGCTTGTACGGGCGCGGCGCTGCGGACATGAAGGGCTTCATTGCCTCGGTGCTGGCGGCGGTCCCGGCGTTTCTCGCGCGGCCTTTGCGTATGCCGCTGCACCTGGCGTTCTCCTATGACGAAGAAGTCGGTTGCCTGGGGGTACGTTCGATGCTCGCGGCCCTTGAACAGCGGCCCCATAAACCGCGGCTGTGCCTGATTGGCGAGCCGACCGAGCTCAAGCCGGTGCTAGGCCACAAGGGCAAGCTGGCCATGCGTTGTCAGGTCCATGGCGCGGCCTGCCATTCGGCCTATGCGCCTTATGGGGTGAATGCCATCGAGTACGCGGCGCGCCTGATCGGCAAGCTGGGCGAGATGGGTGAGGGGCTGGCGCAGCCCGAGCAGCATGACGTGCGTTTCGATCCGCCGTTCTCCACGGTGCAGACCGGCGTGATCAAGGGGGGCAGGGCGCTGAACATCGTGCCCGAGGAGTGCGAGTTCGACTTCGAGGTGCGTGCCTTGCCGGGCTTCGACGCGCAAGGGGTGGCTGACCAGTTGCAGAGTTACGCCGAGGCCGAGTTGCTGCCCCGCATGCGCGCCGTCAACGAGGGCGCCGATATCCGCCTGCAAGCACTCAGTGCCTACCCGGGGCTGGCCACGCCGGCTGACAGCGAGGCGGCGCAGCTGGTGGCGTTGCTCAGTGGTTCGCAAGCGTTCGGCACGGTAGCGTTCGGTACCGAAGGCGGCCTGTTCGATCAGGCGGGAATCCCGACGGTGGTCTGCGGGCCTGGCAGTATGGAGCAGGGTCACAAGCCGGACGAGTTTGTCAGTGTCGAGCAGTTGCAGGGGTGTGATGCCATGTTGCTGCGGCTGGTGGATTACCTGCGGCAGGGCTGAAAAACGGGGGCCGCGTTGCGGCCCCAGGATGTCACTGCCAATTAAGGTCAGAACGTCGCTTTGACCTGCAAACCGACGACCAACGCATTGTCGATGGCTTTGCCCGAAAACGCCCCAGGCTCGATGATGTACTGCACATCCGGCCGCAGGTTCAGCCAAGGGGTGGCCTGGTAGCCGTAGCTCAGTTCGATCAACTGTTCAGCGCTGTCGATGTCCGGGAACTGCTGGCCTGCGTCGAACGCGGCATCTTCCAGCACATCGCGGCTGCGCGGGTTAGGCACGGCGCGGCCATAGCCCAGGGCCACGGTATCGCGCGGGCGGCCTTCGAACGGCTTGTACAGCACCACGCCGGCGCCATACCACTTGGTGAACGGCGAAGCGGCCTTGCTCGATGCCGAGTACTGGCCAAAGGCATGCAGGCTGCGGCCCGGCGAGCCCTGGTCGTTCCACACGGCCTGGTCGATCAACAGGTAATGGCCGCTACGGCCGGACACGTCCTTGTCGCTGCCGATACGTTTCACATCGGAGCTGTCGTAGTAGTAGCCCAGCTTGTACTCGCCTGGCAGCTCGCCTTGCAGTTTGTACACCAGCTCCACCGGCACCACGGTGCCGGTGGTGTGCTTGGGCCCCAGGTGCCAGGCACGGCTGGAGTTGCCGTTGCTTTCGGGGTCGACGTTGAACGCCGCCACCCGCAGCTGCCAGGACGGCGACAGGTCGTATTTGACCCGCACGCCCAGGTGCGCGTTGGGGTAGTTGGTCCAGCCGCTGCCGCCGGACATGTTCAGCGGGTGGCCGCAGAAACCGGCGTTCATGAAGTTGCACAGAATGCCGCTGTCCAGGCCGCCGAGGTCGTTGCCCATGGCCATGTAGCCGAGCTTGACGTTGAGGGCCGGGGTGAACAGGGTGCGCTCGTAGCTCAGTTCGGTCAGGCGGGTGTACAGGCCACCGAAGTTCTCCTGGATCGGCAGGCGGTTGCCCACCAGGTCTTCCGAGGCGCTGTTGCCGCGGCGGTCGTTGATGGTCAGCTGAACCTTGCCGCCGTTCTCCAGGCCATACAGTTTCGACAGGTCGAACTGCACGCCAAGCTTGAGGTTCTGCGAGTAACGGGCCGAACGGTGCAGGCCGCCGTGGGCGTTGTAGGCGGTTTCACCGCTGTAGTCGCCGGTGAACTTGACGCCGTCTTCTTCGAGCTGATGGCGCAGGCCACCCCAGTCACCGGTCATCGTGCTGCGGTTCATGAGGTCGCCGTCGGCGAGGGCACTGCTGCTGGCCAGGGCAAGCAGCAGGGAAGACGTGATGCGAATTGCGGATGGCATTGCGGGGTCTCGATTGATCTTTCAGGGCCTCATCGCTGGCAAGCCGGCCCCCACAGGTTCCGTGTAGGGCCTGTGGAAGCCGGCTTGCCAGCGAGGGGGGTGACGCGGTTTATGGCAGTGCGTAAGAAATCACGTAGTCGCCACGGTCAGTTGACTGACGCGCGCCACCGGCGGTGATCACCACATACTGCTTGCCGGTTTTCGGCGAAACGTAGGTCATTGGGCCACCCTGGCTACCCACCGGCAGGCGGGCCTTCCACACTTCATTACCGTTGCTGCTGTCGTAGGCGCGCAGGTAGAAGTCCTGGGTGCCGGCGATGAACACCAGGCCGCCTTGGGTCGACAGCGTACCGCCCAGGGTGGGCAGGCCGATCTTGATCGGCAGGTGCATGCGGATACCCAGCGGGCCGGTGTCCTCGACGGTGCCGACCGGTACCTGCCAGGCGATCTGGCGGGTTTTCATGTCGACGGCGGTGAGGGTGCCAAATGGCGGTGCCTGGCAGGGGATGCCGGCAACCGACAGGAAGCGGTTCTTGTTCACCGCATAAGGCGTGCCCTTGAGGGGGACGGCGCCCATGCCGGTGTTCAGTGCTTCGCCACCCGAAGCGGCATCGCCTTTGTTCTGCGACGGGATCATCTGGATCCACAGGCCCAGGCGCATGTCGTTGACGAAGATGAAACCATGCACTGGATCGGTGGAAATGCTGCCCCAGTTCATGCCACCCAGCGAGCCCGGGAAGCTCAGCGACAGGTCGGTGCCCGGCGCGGTGTACAGGCCGTCGTAGCGCATTTTCTTGAAGTCGATGCGGCACAGCAACTGGTCATACGGGGTAGCGCCCCACATGTCCGATTCGGTCAGGGTCTGCGCGCCGATCTGAGGCATGCCTACCGATTTCGGCTGGGTCGGGGAGTACGGCTCATTGGGGATGTTGCTCGGTTTGACCGGTACTTCGTCGACCTGGGTCAGCGGTTTGCCGGTGGCACGGTCAAGCACGTAGATCTGCCCGGCCTTGGTACCGATCACCACCGCAGGCACGGTCTTGCCGTCGTCCTTGGTGAAGTCGATCAGGCTTGGCTGCATCGGCAGGTCGAAGTCCCAGAGGTCGTTGTGTACGGTCTGGTAGACCCATTTCTGATTGCCGGTGGTGGCATCCAGCGCCAGTACCGACGCACCGTAGGTGTGATCCAGCGTGTTGCGTTCAACGCCATAGATGTCGGTGGACGACGAACCCATCGGCAGGAACACGGTGTTCATGGCCGGGTCGTAGGACATCGGTGCCCAGCTGTTCGGGGTGCTGCGCACGTAGCTGCTGCCGTCGGCCGGGGCGTTGCGGTCTTCCGGGTTGCCTGGGTCGAACGCCCAGCGCATGGCCCCGGTGATGACGTCGAAGCCACGGATCACGCCGCCTGGCATGTCGGTCTGGACGTTATCGGCAACGCGACCGCCAACCACCACGGTGGTACCGGCCATCAGCGGCGCGGACGACAGTTGGTAGAAGGAGTCCGGCACGTCACCCAGGCCGGCCATGAGGTTGACCTGGCCGTTGTTGCCGAAGCCCTGGCAGAACTCACCGGTGTCGGCATCGACTGCGATCAGGCGGCCGTCGATGGTGTTGGTGAGCAAGCGGCGCTGGCAGTTGGCACCGGCCGCCACAGTGGCCGCGGCAATCGGCGAGCTGTTCGGCTGGGTCGGTTGGGCCAGCGGCGCGGTGGCGTCGAAGTAGGCCATGCCGCGGCAACGCTGCCAGACCTTGGACTGGGCGTTGATTGCGTTCTTCCACAGCTCTTTGCCGGTGTCGGCGTCGAGTGCGATCAGGTTGTTGTGCGGGGTGCAGATGAACACCTTGTTGCCAACCTGCAGCGGGGTCAGTTGGTCCTCGGCGCCGTTGCCGTCGCTGATGGCGACGTCACCGGTGTGGTAGGTCCAGGCCACCTTCAGCTTGTTGACGTTGTCACGGTTGATCTGGTCGAGCGCAGCGAAGCGGCTGCCACCTTCGGTGTTGCCGTAGTGGGCCCAGTCCTTCTGCTCCTTGCCCGCTTCGACCGGGGTCATGCCAGGGCCTTTGCCGGTAGGGGCGACGCTTGGGTGGGCGACGAACATGTTGCCTGCAGCAACCACCAGCGCCACCGCCAGCACACCGGCGATACCGTAGGCGCTACGCCCGGTGGTGCCGCCGTTGGCGCGGACCAGCAGCGGGTAGACCAGCGCCACCACCATACCGATCGCGGCGAACATGAACACGCGGGAGAACAGCGGCCAGAACACCAGGCCCGCGTCGATCAGTGCCCAGATCGCGGTGCCGATCAGGAACACGGCATACAGCCAGGCCCCAGCGACCTTGCGACGGGCGATGAGGATACCGGCGATGGCCATGGCCAGCCCGCCGACCAGGAAATACCAGGAGCCGCCGAGGCCGGCCAGTTTGATGCCGCCAGCGGCCAGGAGCAGGCCGAGCAGGGCGACGATAACGCCCAGGCCGACCAGAATGAGGGTTGTGGCGCCAGAGGCGCGCGGTGTTTCTTTCATGCCAGGGATCTCAGCAGGTGGAATGTGCGCAGTTTAAGCCCTTAGCAAGCTAATTAACAAGTTAGTACAAAGTTTTGTGAGGCTGATTGTCGCAGGGCTGAACTGGCCAAGGTGTCGGCAAAAGTCTAGATCACGCGCTGAAAATTGCAGTAAACCATGCGTTCATGCGGGCTATGCAATCGGTACTCATACTTTGGTCGAGTCGCTGCCCACGAAAGCCTGCAGCACCTGCAGGCCCCGATTGCACCGCACAGCCTCAGTCGGGCCACGGGGTGGTGCTGCTGTAGAACACCGCGAGCCAAACAGTCGGGGTACCGGGTGCGGTCCATTCCACGCGGTGGCGGTAATGCGCCGGGATGTCCAGGCAATCGCCAGGCTCCAGCAGCCGGGTATGGTTTTCATGCTCGAAGCGCAGGCCGGCTGCGCCGCTCAGCAGCACGATCCATTCACCTTCGGCCTGGTCGTACCAGTACCCCGTTGGGCTGCATTGGCCGCTCGAGACAATGCGCTCTATCCGCACACCGGGGCGGCTGAGCAGCTCGTCGACCCGCTCGGCAGAGGTCGGGTCGCAGGGCGGGAGGGGGCTGAGCACGTTGAGGGGCACCATGTGTCATCTCGTTCAAAGGGAGGTGCTTCCACTATGGACGTGATTGCCGGGCCGCGCGCTTCTTGACCCGCCCACTAGATTGTAGGACCGTTCCGAGTTTTCAACGATGGGCGAAAAATGGACAAACTCCTGGCCATGAAGATGTTCGCGGCGACCGTCGATGCTCAGGGGTTTTCTGCAGCAGCGCGCAAGCTCGGGCTGGCGACATCGTCGGTGACACGCTTGGTCGATGCCTTGGAGGCGGAGCTTGGGGCGACCTTGTTGAACCGCTCGACCCGCCAGGTCAGCCTGACCGAGGCGGGCGCCCGCTACTACGCGCGTACCCGGGGCATCTTCGAAGCGTTGGACGAAGCCGATGCCAGTGTCGCCGACCGGGGCGAGGAGCCGGTCGGCGTGCTGCGCCTGTGCCTGCCAGTGGAATTCGGGCGCCGGGTGATCGCGCCGCACCTGGGGGCGTTTCTGGCCAGGCACCCGGCCCTGGAGCTGGACATCGACCTGAGCGATCGCCTGGATGACTTGCTCGATGGCCGTTACGACCTGTCGATCCGCCTGGGCGACCCTGCGCCGAATGATGAGCTGGTGTGCCGCCCTCTGGGTCGGTTCGAGCGTTGGCTGGTGGCCAGCCCCGCCTACCTGAGCGGTCGCGAAACGCTGGCCCACCCGCAACAGTTGATGGAGCACGCCTGCCTGCGTTTTCGCTATGGGCAAAAAGCTCGCCCCTGGCGCCTGTCTCGCGGGCAGCAGGTGCTGGAGCTGGACGTGAGCGGGCCGCTGCGCAGCGCCAATGCCGACCTGTTGCGTGAAGCCGCGCTGGCGGGTAGCGGGATTGCCCTGCTGGCCGACTGGCTGGTGCGTGAGGATGTGGCTGGCGGCGCGCTGCAGCGCGTGTTCGCTGATTGGCAGGTCAGCCCCGGCACCGCCAATGAAAGGATCAATGCGTTGTACTTGCCCAACCACCGCGGCTCGCGTCGGGTGCAGGCGTTCATCGGCTTCTGTGAAGGCTTGCTGGCCCCCTGAAACACCAGCGTTGCGCAGGGTGCAAAGCCCTGTTGCGTGCTGGCCGGATTCTCGCCTGCGGCACGCCTGGGTAAGGTGTGCGGCATATTTCGTCCCTTGTCGAGGCACATCCTATGAACCCCTCCCTAGCTGCAGAGCAGCCCTCGGCCATCGGCCTGAGCCGGGCCCTGGTGACACTGCTGGCGTTTTGTTGCGGCGCCATCGTCGCGAATATCTACTATGCCCAGCCCATCGTCGGGCTGATCGCGCCAGACCTGGGGCTTTCCAACGAGCACGCCAGCCTGATCGTTTCCCTGACCCAGCTGGGTTACGCGCTGGGCCTGCTGTTGCTGGTACCGCTGGCCGACCTGCTGGAAAACCGCCGACTGATGATCGCCACTGCGGTGCTGGCCTGCATCAGCCTGCTGTTGGCAGGCACCAGCGGCAGTGGCCAGGGCCAGCTGTTTCTGGGCTATGCGCTGTTGATCGGGTTCAGTTCGGTGGCGGTGCAGATGCTGATCCCGCTGGCGGCGCACCTGGCACCCGAGCAGCAGCGTGGGCGTGTGGTCGGCAATATCATGGGCGGGCTGCTGTTGGGCATTCTGCTGGCGCGGCCGTTGTCGAGCCTGGTGGCCGACCACTTCGGCTGGCGAACCGTGTTCATCGGCGCGGCAGGGGTGATGCTGGCGATCATCGTGCTGCTGGCCCTGACCCTGCCGCGGCGAGTGCCCGAGCACAAGGCCAGCTATGCCGCGCTGATGATGTCGCTGATCGCGCTGCTGCGCCGTTATCCGGTGCTGCGTCAGCGTTCGCTGTATCAGGCATTGATGTTCGCGGCCTTCAGCCTGTACTGGACCGCGGTGCCACTGGCGTTGGCAGGGGAGTACGGCCTGTCGCAGAGCCAGATCGCGCTGTTTGCCCTGGTCGGTGCGGTGGGCGCTGTGGCCGCGCCCTTGGCCGGGCGCCTGGCCGATGCCGGGCATGCCCGTGCCGGTTCGCTGGCGGCCTTGCTGCTGGCGCCGGTGGCGCTGCTGATCGGGCTGACTTCGCCTGGCTTCAGCGTGATCGGCCTGGCGCTGACAGGCGTGCTGTTGGACTTCGCGGTGCAGATGAACATGGTCATAGGCCAGCGTGAAGTGTATGCCCTGGACCCGGCAAGCCGTGGGCGGCTGAACGCGGTGTACATGACCAGCATCTTTCTGGGCGGGGCGTTGGGCTCGGCGGTGGCCAGTGCGCTGTTGGCCCAGTTCGGCTGGCACGGGGTAGCGCTGGTGGGCGCCGGGTTGCCCGGGGTGGCGCTGATCGTGTTCCTCATCCAGGCCCGGCGGGGTTTGTAGGAGCGGCCTTGCGTCGCGAAAGGGCTGCGTAGCGGCCCCGACAATCTATGCGGCGAAGCTGAAATCTGGGGCCGCTGCGCGCCCCTTTCGCG